>JALZBG010000243.1 GCA_030947645.1 Vulcanimicrobiota bacterium
TTTCGGGCGCATCTACTCCTATGAAATCGATGGTCTCGGGCACAGCAACCTTATGGACGATGCCAACTTGCCGTCCCTACTTTCCATCCCCTATTTCGGGTACGTCGGGGCCCACGATAGTGTGTATCGCGCGACGCGAGCGTTCGTGCTTTCCAATCGCAACCCTTACTACTACCAGGGCAAGTATGCTCGTGGCGTCGGTAGCCCGCACACTCCGCGCGGATACATTTGGCCGTTATCCTTGGTGATTCAGGCATTAACCGCGACGGATCAGAGCGAAGTTGATCGCACGCTCGACTACATAGCCGCTTCGGACGTGGGAGATCATCGCTTGCATGAATCTTTTAACGCCGATTGGCCTGAGGCATACACGCGCGCAGACTTTGCGTGGCCTAACGCGCTGTTTGCCGAACTCATGCTTAGCCGCCAAGGTCACATACCAACCGCCATGAAAACCACCGACCGAAAGTAAGCCTCGTTCTTCAACAGGATCAGGATGACATGTCTTCGACAGTCTCAGAATGACAACCATCAGCGCTTGATGAGTCGTTGCTCGCGCGCTAGCGCGTCGAAATAGGTGACGGTAAAGAGCGCCTGAAAAGGACCCGCCAACAGCGTATCGAGTGGAACGTTGGCGAAAAACCAGGAACCCGAAAAATGTTTCGCGTTCATCCATTCTTGCAGCATGATGCTGACGAGCACTGGCGGAACCTGCAAAGCAACAAGCAGCAATATACGAAGGATCGTACGGCCTTGCCACGCCAGTGAGATGCTGCGAAAAAAGGCGAACGGAACCAGGGCGTACCACGGAACGCCGTCCGTGAGAGTGGCCCACACGTCTGCGAAGAGCAAGGTACCCGAGAGCGCGAGGGTCACAGTGCCAAGCCAGTACTCCCCGTAGGACGGGGAGCCGCTTTGCGGGGAAAACGCTCCGTAGCCTGAGACAGAAATAATCGCGCACACGAAATCGATGAGAATCACCGGTATAGCTCGGCGCAACGAACGTGAAACTAGGATTCTGGCGGTAAGCCGGCCGTGTAAGATATCGTTGGATACCCCGATCGTCACGACAAGCACGATAGCCGGTGCGAGGATGATCTCGCTGATAATGATTACAGTGTTTTGTTGGAATGCAAAATATAACGCCGCTTGTACGGCCAAAACGGCAAGGCTTAGCCCTGCGTACAGGTGCCAGCGCCGCACATAAAGTTCTACGGCACGATCGAAGAGCAGACCAAAGGGGATCGGAGCAAGATCGGCCGAGTTATTATCGGGTAAAGAGTTGTCGCCGATGGCCTGTCGGTACGCGAACGTCTTGAGAAAAAAAACGGATGCAAACCGTGTCGCTGCAGACGGCCACATCGCCCGCTCGTGCATACGCGCGGCCGTCTATAGTAACGACGAATTCGCCGGCTGCAAAGCTGCCGAGCGTTGATTCTGTCATGCGGACGATCTTATCGTGCGGCGCTCGTAAACCGCCGGCTTCCCGCACAGCCATCGCGATCAGTGTTTCCACGCGCAACGGGGTTGCTAGCGCAAAGGCGGTCGATCGGTTCGCTATCACCGCGTGAATATCAAGCGGCACTTTCAGGCGAATCACTCGGCATTTTTTGGCAGGCATCGAGGAGCTGCCTGCTGCGCTCGTTGAAAACGTGCAGCAATGATTGGTAGCGCAGGCGTGTGAACGACGCTCCACGCCGCCGAAGGCGTACCCAACAACCGCGCCGGGCGCAGAATTCGCAGTTTCCCTTTCTGCCTGCGGCCGTTGCCATCGTCCTTGGCGGAGGCTTCGCAATTGGGGCTTTTTTTTCACACCACCGGCAGACGCATGACACTATCGCAAAAATTTCCCCCGTGGCGAAGAAGGACGTCGCGTCTTCGCAGCCGTCGCTGGCAACCTCGCAGCCCACCTCCGAAGCGGCGGTAGCGAGTGCACTGCCCTCGGTTGCGCCCATCGCCTCCGCAAAGCCGGTCCCAAGCGCGCAGAGGGTTCCGCCACCGGACCGTATGACGGTAACCTCCCAGCCGCGTCACACCACCGTCGGTGCGGCTTCAGGGGTAGCACCCACGGTTGCCGCCACGGTTCCGCCGCCGCCTTCCAAAGTTCCGACCCGGACTAGGCCCCTTCCGGCGCCTGTGCCGAGCGGTCATCCCGTCACCGCGCCCACCCTGCAAACGGCGCAAGGGGGCAGTGGAGCAGCCCCGGTGCTTTCCGGCGGTCCCGACCATGTGGTTCGCGCTTACTTGACGGCCCTTATTCGCGGAGACGAGCGCACTGCAAACACGGCGCTGGGCCGGGGTCCCGATTCCGGCAACGGCTTTGCGGAACAGGATTTCATCGACGCCAAAGCGCGCATAACGAGTCTGCATGCGACGGCGCGCGGCGACGGTGGTTATACCGTCGAAACGGAAGTTTCGGGAAGCAAGGGTATGTATTTCGTG
>JALZBG010000029.1 GCA_030947645.1 Vulcanimicrobiota bacterium
CGCCAACCATAACTTTCGCGCGGCTCACTTTGATGATGCGCTAGAGGCGCTGGCAACAGCGGCGAAATACGATCCTCAGAGCGTGCGCGTGCAGTCCTTACGCTCGCAGATCGAGCAAGCCAAACTCAAGCGCGAGATCGTGGTCTCAAACTACCCGCTCTATGCGGAAACCGGCACACAGATTGCTCGCTCTTACTTCGGACTGAAGGCTATCAACGCACGCATTATCGCAGCACTGCAACGGTTTAATTATAGCTACGACACGGGGGAGCTTTCCCGGGCCATCCGTGACTCGTATACGTTGAATTCCGAAGTGGTGAAAAACACAAATCGATTGGTAAATTACCGGCAACTGGTGGAATCGGGCGTTCCCGAGTCGGTAAAGGACCGCAGCAGCGGCGCACTCGCACCATCGAGTTCGCTTCTGCCGCTGCCCTGAGCTACTCCACCAGGCATGCAGGCGAGGGCGGCTTGCTGTATCTGGATGATTTGCATGTCGGCCAGCGTTTCATCAGTGCATCGCACTCGGTGGATGGAGACCAGATCAAGTTGTTTGCGGCGCAATACGATCCGCAACCGTTTCATCTGGACGACGGAGCCGCTCAGTCAACGCTTTTCGGCGGTCTCGTCGCAAGCGGCTGGCACACCGCCGCAATCACTATGCGTCTCATCGTTGATGCAGTACCGTTTGCCGGCGGGATCGTGGGTGCAGGCGGTGAGATCACTTGGCCTCGCCCGACTCGTCCGCTGGACGTGCTCGTCGTTGAAAGCGAGGTGGAGGCCATTTCGCCATCACGGTCACGGCCCGAACGTGGCATTGTAACCGTCAGATGCACGACGCGAAATCAGCTTGGGGATATTGTGCAAATCCTTGTGACGAAGCTCGTCGTGCCCCGGCGCGCCGAACGGTGACTCAAATCTTTACTTCAACGCCGAATTCGACGATTCGGTTGGGCGGCAAGCCCAGTGAGTCGGTGAGGGGGCGCGCGTTGCGCGCCATCCAGCGGTAAAGGGTGCGCTGCCAAGGCGGGAGACCGTGGGGTGAGGGGTCATCCGACATTTTCGGACTTGCAAGGTAGTACGTGACGTGGGACAAGTCAAGGCGCGGACACTGCTGCTGCAAAAGCTCGAGCACGTCAGACATCTTCGCCTGTTGCATGAAGCCGTAGGACGCTTTTATGCGCAGCAGCCGAGGAGAAAGTTCTTCTACGGCAACGCGCTGCGCCGCATCGAGGTAGGGTCGGGAGATCCCGGCAATCGTGAGCAAAATAATCGTATCGGATGCAACGTGACTGCGTAGCCATTCGTGGCGCGAAGCAAACGGAATCCCTTGAGAGTCGGGACTCACAAAGATGGCTATGCCGCCGGCGCTTGTGGGCTCCGGTGCGCTACTGAGAAATTCTTCCAAGGGCATCCTTTGTTCGGCCATTCCGTCGAGCAGACGCCTGCGCCCGCGATTCCACGTTGTAAAGAAGACAAACAGCGTCGTAGCCATCATGAGCGGAACCCATCCTCCGGACAACACTTTTGAGAGGTTGCCGCCCAAGAACGGAACGTCCCATGCAAGGAATAGCGCTACAAGCGGAACCGCGCGCCACAGCGGCCAGTTCCAGTTTCGACGCAGCAGCCGAAAAAACGTGACGCTGCTCACGAGCATCGTGATGGTTACCGCCAGCCCGTAGGCTCCCCCAAACGCTTCCGAGGAACGGAACGCGAGCACCAACGCGATGCACGTGATCGCTAGAACAACGTTTACGGCGGGGATGTAAATCTGGCCGGCATAATGCCTTGAGGTATGTACGATCTCAAAGCGCGGGCAGAAACCGAGTTGCATAAGCTGTTGCGTTAGCGAGAACACCCCGGAAATGAGCGCTTGCGAAGCAATGACCGTCGCGACCGTTGCCAGCAGCACCATTGGGACGAGTAAGAGGCGCGGCACCAATGAAAAAAATGGTGACTGCAGTGCTTGTGCGTGCGCAAGCGTCAAGGCACCCTGACCGAAGTAATTCAGCAACAGTGAGGGAAAGACAATCGCATACCACGCCAGGGTGATCGGGCGTCGTCCGAAGTGCGCCAGATCGGCGTACAATGCTTCCACACCGGTTACACACAGTACTACGGCACCGAAAATCAAGACGCTGCGCAGCCCGTTGCGTGCGAAAAATTCTATTGCGAAGATCGGATTGAAAGCGGAAAGAACGCCGGGATGCTGCAGGATGCCGAAAAACCCAAACCCGCCGATAGCCGCAAACCACAGCAGCATGATCGGCCCGAACAGTTTCCCGATCCGATCCGTGCCGCGCGACTGCAGAGAGAACAGAATCACCAAGACGAGAACCGAAACGGGAACGACATACGGGTGCGCGGCCTTAGTCCAAACATCCAATCCTTCGACAGCTGAGGTGACGGAGATAGCCGGCGTAATGACCCCGTCCCCGTAAAGCATCGACTCTCCGAAAAGCACCAGCATCCCTAAGCTCGTTAGTGCCAACGGCATTGCGCTGCGCACCCGCGGCGAAAGCAATGCCAGAAGGGCAATCGTTCCGCCCTGTCCTTCGTTGTCCGCGCGAAGCATGAAAGTGACGTACTTGATGCACACCACCACAATCAGAGCCCAGAAAATCAAGGAGAGAATGCCAAGAACATTCGCTTGTGTCAGAGCTGCGGGAAAATCGCCGGTGAAGCACAGTTTGAATGCATACAACGGACTGGTCCCGATGTCGCCAAAGACCACGCCAAGTGCGGCCAGGGCAAGCACCGGAAAATTGGTGCGGGCGGGTTGCGGAGCTTTGAGCACCTGATCGGCCACGGTTACGTGCCTCCCGCGCCGGAATTCAATGTACCGGCCTTCTCAGCGCGGCGGAAGGCGCGCCAGCGGGCTTCAGCCCCGGGAAGGATCATATTGTTTTGCGTTTGATACACCGGCCATTTGGCGTGCGCGTTCACGATCGGGAAGCGTTGCATCCATGCGTACAGCTCAACGTTCTTTTTAAAACGATTCTTCTCAATAGCGACAAAATATTTGGCGCCTTTTCGGATCGCGCTCTGTTCGTTGAACGGCGTCCAGAGATAGGGGTCCTCTTCCCAGCCTTTACGATTGATGTAATAGAGTACTGAGGGATCGTAGTGACCAATCACGATCAGGGCACCAGGTTGGAGCGTCGCATTCAACCCGACCGCGGCGCGGTACACGGAGCGATCGTAGACGTAGTACTTCGCGACTGCGCGTAGGTCTTGGACAACGGTTAAAACGATCAGTAGTGCCGCAAGCGTGGCACCTGCATAGCGGGCGCCAGCCGAAAAATTTCGCAAGTTCGCGGCACGCTGGAGCCGCTCAATGAAGCCGCCACCGGCTAGGGCCGCGAGGGGCAAAAAAAGGTATAAATAGTAGTCGACGCGTTCGACGGTCACGACGATGTAGGCGTACACAATCGCACCGGTGAGCCAGCCCCACAACAGCGAACGCGCGCGTGATGGGCCCGGAAATAACATGCCGGCGATCAAAAGTGCGAAACCGACCGGCCCCAGCATGGTCTTGCTCAGCATGCGCGCGGCATTGATGAAGTGATTCCATTTAAGCGCAAAGGCGTGACCGCTCGTGAGCGATTCCCGCAGCGAGGGCAGCACGTGCAAGCGGGTTATGCCGCTCGCCCAGTGCCATTCCGCTATTGACGATTCGAAGCGATCGTACGCCGCTAGGATGAGTAATGGCACCAGACACAAGACGACAAGCTGCGGCCACCGCATCGTGCGCCCCGCGAGATGTCTGCCGACAAGGATTGCGGCCAGAGGAACCAGTGCCACGAGGGCCACCGGTTTAGCGAGGAAGGCCACGGCGAGCAGAGCCGTACATCGCGAGGTGCGCGTCCACGAAAGTTCTTCCGCTTCGGTGAGATACCGTGCGCACGCGTAGAGCGCGGCAGTGAGGAAAAAAACCATCGCGGAGTCCGGGGTAAACGTTCGACCGTAATACAAGCTGCCGGGGTAAATGGAAAAAAGAAGCCCGGCAGTCAGTCCCGCCGCCCCACTCGTAAACAGCCAGCGGCCGAAATACGCTACGACAGCCACGCTTCCCACACTAAAACAGAGCGTTATTAGGCGTCCGAATATTTCGTGCACTCCAAAGATCTTGTAGAGCGTTGCGGCAAGGAATGGAACGATTTGGAGTTCCAGCTCAACGTAGTTCGGCGGCGGCCCGTTATAGTCGGTTTGCGGATACAACGGGTTGTATTGCAGCAGCGCGAAATTGCGGGCAATCGCAGCCGTGTCACCTTGGCGCCAACCCGGATGGTCCAGGAGCGGGCTATGGATGCCTTTTAGGCGCAGCAGTACCGCCAATAACAAAATCGCTCCAAGCGCAACGCTCCAGAGCGGTAGCCCATAATTAGCGAAGATTATTATGCGTCGCGAAAAGTCCAATATTTGTTCGCAAAGAAGTTGACGATAATGCCGGCCCCCGTGGAAATTAGCCAGACGGTATGATCGTGATTGAAGTTCAAGACGGTCTTGAGAATGTACGAGGTCAATAACCCCAAACCTAGCGCGCAGGCGGAGACTAACAAAAATTGGACTCCCTGTTTCGTGGCGTGTCCCGAGGAACGAAACGTCCAGATTCGGTTAAAGAAATAGTTGGAAACACCGCCGGCCATGAACCCGATCGAAAAGTCCAACCAGTATGGCCACGCAGTACGGTGCGCCCACGTGAAAACGAGCAAGTTGACAAGAAATCCCGAGGCTCCGACGATCCCGAATTTCACAAACTGCCGCACTCCTCGGCGCTGTGTGATCGTCCCAAGCGCGCTGTTCAACTAATGTGCCACACTAGGCAACCCAATACCAATTTGCAAAAAGCACGGTGTACAACCCGAGCAACGGTAAGGCGAGCGCGACGATGGCGTTGTTCACCGAGGGACGCTCGCCCCAAAGCGCGAGAATTGCAAACATCGGGAAGAGCACGAGTGCAAAGCGCTGCATGCTCATAAGGCTCGAAGTCGACATCGGCACAAGAATCGACAGTGCCATATAGACGCTGAACGAGGGGCGGAGTCGCTTGTAGCCCGCGACGAGAACGCCGATCATCAGCGTCGTGAAGGTGAGCTCCAAAGCTTTGTTCGCGATCGTCTGCGGCGCGCGAGCCGTAAAGACGAGATGCACGGCTTGCCAGACGCTGACCCAGGGTGGTGCAAAGTGCCGGTGCCAGTGAGCCTGTACGTGCGAAAAATAGAGTGGGTCGCCGCGCAAAACCCAGAGGTAGGCCATGTAGGCGAACAAACCGAGCGGAATCAGGCTTGCGCCATATATCGGCTGCATCGACCCTCGCTCGCCCCGGTGGTACACATTCCACCATTCGATTGCGAATGGGACGAGTAGCAGGATCCCTTCGACGCGCGTCAGCGCGGCAAAAAACCCGATAACGCCGGCCAGGAGCCACTTGTGTTCGCGGATATAGTAAAACGACGCGACGGTGAGTGCGAAGAACAGCGCTTCCGTATACACCGCAGAAAAAAAGACAGCCGTTGGAAAAATTGAGATATAAAAAATAGCGCGACGCGCGACGCCTCGATCGAATTCATGTTCGACCAGCTTGTAAAAAAACAGTAGGCCGAAAAAGAAAGCAGCGTTGGAAATAATCATCCCGGCGATTAGATGATTTCCCATCAGCCGGCCAAGGATTGCGATGAGTGCCGGGTACAACGGAAAAAAGGCCATATCGGTTCCGAAATACCCGTGAGTTGCGATGTCGAGATAATGAACTGCGTCCCACCGCCCCCAAACGGCCAGCAGCAGATTCGAGGATTCAGCGACATGCGAACCTGCGCGTTGTCCGATGATTATCGCGGCGAGCTCTGCGATCACAATGATCGCAAGACGCGTGAGCGCGAAATCGATCGCGACTTCGCGCACAGTCTGGTTGAACCGAACGGCAACGAGCAATTTGATTAGCGCATACGCGCCGGCGGCCAAAACTACCGCCCTTGCCCCGTGGGTGATGCTGAGTGGGAGTGCCAACGTCAGCCACAACAACAGCAGCGCCGCCCACGAACCGGCATCGTACTGCAGCGAACGCTCTAAGCGGATCCCGGTTCGTGCCGCAAAGTAGCGGCTGTACGCCGACCACGCCCAGAGGCCGGCGAACGCACCTGCCAGCAGGGCCAGCGGCAGCGCGAGTGTCGACAACGTCTCGCTGTGCTTTGGGATAACGATGAAATACCACGCAAAGAATCCGGCAGTAGCGCCGGCAGCTACCACCGTGATAACCGCGAGCCGTCCCGCGGCAAAAACAAGCTCCGTGCCATGTGCACGGAGCCGGAAATGCATCAGTCCTGGAACCTTAACCGACACGGTCTCGTGTCCTTAAAAGGAATCAACCCGCTTCCCTTGTAGCCAAAGCGAATGGCCACCACCATGTCGCGACCACTTACGAGTCCGGTCGACACGCTGGATTTTGTCAAAGTAACTGAGCGCGCGGCACTGGCGGCGTCGCGTTGGATGGGGCGCGGCGAGCGGGATACGGCAGACGATGCCGCCGTACAAAAAATGCGAGAAGCGCTGAACGAAATGGACATCGCCGGCCGCATCGTTATCGGTGAGGGCGAGCGCGACCAAGCGCCCATGCTCTTTATCGGAGAAGAACTCGGCCGCGGAGGATACGAGGTCGATATCGCCGTCGATCCGGTCGAAGGAACGAACCTGGTTGCCAACGGTTTGCCCAACTCCATCGCCGTTATGGCCATCTCTGAGCGGGGAGGTCTGCTCCACGCACCCGATTCCTATATGAAGAAGCTAGCCGTCGGCCCTAAGGCCGCGCCGTTCGTGCACATCGACGCACCCGTATTGGACAACCTCGAAGCGGTCGCGAATGCTTTGGAGCGCCCGATCACTGACGTAACGGTTGTGATTCTCGATCGTCCGCGCCATGAGGAGTTGATCTCCGCGGTGCGCTCGACTGGAGCACGCATCAAACTGATTTCGGACGGCGACGTGGACGCGGCGATTGCCACGGCGGTGACGGGGACCGGAATACACGTAGCGATCGGGACGGGCGGTGCGCCCGAAGGGGTGCTCGCGGCGGCAGCCCTCAAATGTCTGGGTGGTAACTTCATGGGACGTCTGGAACCCCGTAATGCGCAGGAAGCGCAGCGCGCAAAGGCCATGGGCTTCGGCGATCTCGACCGGGTGCTAACGATAAACGACCTGGCGAAAGGCGAAAACATCGTGTTCGCTGCCACTGGAATAACCGACGGGGACCTCACCCGCGGCGTTCGTTTCTTCGGCAACAACGCCCGCACGCACTCCATCATGATGCATTCCGCCAGCGGAACGGTGCGTTTTATCGAGAGCGTCCACCGTCTGGGTGCCAGGCCGTTCCGGTTATCTCATTAAGGAGCCCGGCACCCACCCGCCTCCGACCGGAGTTGTAGGGGTTGTGAAAACCCTTTTCCATGACTTGGTCGTGATTGGCGCGGGTTCCGGCGGCTATGCTGCCGCGCGGGTCGCTCGCGAACGGGGCGCCGACGTTGCCTTGGTCGATCACGGCCCGCTTGGTGGACTGTGCATTCTGCGCGGATGCATGCCATCCAAAACGCTGCTTGCCTCAAGCGATGCCTTGCAGGATCTGCGTGACGCCGAGCAGCTCGGGATAACGGCCCGCGATCCGCGCATCGATTTCCGGCGCATCATGCAGCGGAAACGCGAGATCATCGCCGGCTTCGCGGAATACCGCATCGAAGATATCCGCCATTATCCGCTATACGAAGGCCCGGCGCGTTTCTTGTCCCCCGGTAGGCTGCAGGTCGGCAACGACACGGTGTTGGAAGCGCGCAGGTTTATCGTCGCTACCGGCAGCGTAGTAGCGCCGCCCGCCGTTCCCGGATTACGGGAGGCAGGCTACATCGACAGCGACGGCGCGCTGGAACTATCGGAGCTGCCCAAGTCATTGCTGGTCCTGGGCGGCGGTTACGTCGGCGCCGAACTCGGGCAATTTTTTGCGCGAATGGGCGTACGGACCACCATCGTGCTGCGTTCGCCGCACCTGCTTTCAGGTGGAGATCACGATATCGGCGATGCATTGACGGAGTATTATCGTGAAGAGGGTATCGACGTGCTGACGCAGACCCTCGCCGAACGGGTCGAAGTGATCGATGGCGCTAAGGTCGTTCACGTGCGAAAGCACGGCGTGCATGGAGAAATCGCCGGCGAGCAAATCCTCTACGCTCTGGGGCGAGTACCGAATATCGAGGGGCTTGATCTTCACAAGGCGGGCGTTCGCGCTCATCCCATAACCGGGATCGAAGTCGATCAATCGCTGCGTACGAGCAATCCGCACATTTTTGCGGTCGGCGACGTCAGTGGACGCTTTTTGCTGGTTCACGTGGCGATCTACCAGGGAGAGATCGCCGCACGAAATGCGATCGATAATGCGGCCGAACCGGCAGACTACTCGCTCGTAAAGAGTCATACGATCTTCAGCGAACCGCAAGTCGCGGTGGTGGGTGACAGCGAACGCGACCTGCAATCAACCGGCGTAGCATATATTAAAGCATCGTACGACTTTGCCGAACACGGAAAAGCCATAGCAATAGGGCGGACCAAAGGGTTCGTCAAAATAATGGCCGCACCCGACACCGGAAAGATTCTCGGTGCTGCCGTGCTCGGCCCCGCGGGGTCAGATTTGATCCACGAGATGATCGTCGCCATGCATTACCATGCTACGGTGTTTGAGTTTATACGAATTCCTCATCTTCATCCGACGCTCGCCGAAATCTGGACGTATCCGGCGGAAGAAATCGTCGAAAAAATCGCGGCCGTGCAGGTCAATGAAATCCCAATCAAACTCGGCGCCACCGGATAAACTCCGCGTTGCCGTGGTGCAAAACAAACCACGCAAGGGCGATCTTCAAGCGAACGTGCGCGCGACGCATGAAGCCTTCGCCCAAATAGCCGCCGACAAACCTGTTGATCTCATCGCTTTGCCCGAAGCGGCGCTGACCGGCTACTTCCTGGAAGGCGCCGTGTACGATCTGGCCATGAGCACCGAGCGCATCGCTCAAGAATTAGCCCGAGCGTGGCAACAGACGCAATCGGAAGCGCAGGTCGATATCGCGTGCGGCTTTTATGAGAATGATAACGGTACGTACTACAACAGCGCTTTGTATCTGACCGTCGCCCCGAGCGATTACCGCGTCGTGCACCTTCATCGCAAGATGTTCTTGCCAACCTACGGTGTGTTCGACGAAGAACGCTTCCTCTCGCGGGGCCGCCATCTAGCCACCTTCCAAACGCGGTTTGGACGGATGGGCTTGATGGTGTGTGAAGACATTTGGCACGCAATTATGCCGACGATCTGCGCTATAAAAGGCGCGCGCTTCATCATCGTCCCAAGCGCGTCGCCGGGCCGGGGCATTGGCGGCGACGGCGAGCTCGAGAGCGTTTCACGGTGGCGGTCCCTGCTTCGGTCGCATGCGCTCGAGCATGGAATTTATCTCATCTACGCCAGTCTCGCGGGCTTCGAGGGCGGGAAAGGGATGACCGGGTCGTCGTGCATTGTCAGTCCGCAGGGCGCGATTATCGTTGAGGCACCTGCACTGGGGGCGTGCATTGTTCGCGCCACTCTTGATCTTGCGGAAATCGATATCGCCAGGGCCGCGTTGCCGCTATTGGGCGATTTGGGTGCGGTGTTGCCCGATTTGCTGCTCGACGACGAGTTGCCGCTACCTCGAGCGACGCGATGACGCTGCCCATCGTCGAAGCCGATACTTGTGTTCCCGTCGCGCCGCCGATTGATGTCGCCGTGACGGCGCAATGGCTCGAAACATTTTTGTTCGACGAACTCACCGAGCGCCGAGGAATTCGCAGAGCGGTGATCGGCCTGAGCGGCGGCGTTGACTCAGCCGTAACCGCCTCCCTGTGCGCGCGAGCTCTTGGCGCTCATAACGTATTTGCAATACGCATGCCGTACCGGACGTCCAGCGCGTCCAGCCTCGGAGATGCGCAACTTGTCATTGACGCTTTGAAGCTTCAGGGAAGCATCATCGACATCTCAGCCGCGGTCGACGGATATCTTCAATACGAGCCGGAGGCTGACGCGCGCCGGCGCGGCAATGTGATGGCCCGTACACGCATGCTCGTGCTGTTCGATCAATCAGCCAAACTCGGCGCGCTTCCGATCGGGACCGGGAATAAAACGGAACGGTTATTGGGGTATTTCACATGGCATGCCGACGACTCCCCACCTCTCAATCCGCTCGGCGACTTGTTCAAGACGCAAGTGTGGGAACTGGCGCGGTACCTTAAGGTGCCGCGGCAGATCGTGGAAAAGGCTCCCTCTGCCGACTTGGAGGCGAACCAAACCGATGAAGGGGACTTGGGGATCAGCTATCGACGTGCCGATGCAGTGCTCGCGCAGATCCTGCTAGGCTATTCCGATCTGCAATTGATCGAACGCGGCTTTGCCGCACCCGACGTTGCGCTGGTTCGTCAACGCGTCGAGAGCACTCACTGGAAACGCCATTTGCCAACCACGGCGATGCTTTCGAATACGGCGATCAACGAGTTCTATCTGAGGCCCGTCGACTTTTGATTTTTTTCCCGGTTAGCTTGAATCTGGTTGGCCGCAAGTGCGTCGTCATCGGAGATGATCGGGAGGCGGTCGAGAAAGAAGCCGCTTTGCGGGAAGCCGGCGCAGACGTCAACCGCATTCCGATAAGCCACGCGATCGACGAATCGGAGCTTTGCCAATCGTTTTTCGTCATATCAACACCGCAAGACGCCGAGCTTTCCGCTCGTTTACGCGCGCTCGCCGACCGGCATCGCTTTCTCCTGTGCTGCATCGATCAGCCGACGTACGGGTTTGTCGCCATGGCGGCGATCGCAAAAGCGGGCCCCGTGCGCATAGCGATCTCGACTGCGGGCTTGGCGCCTCGGGTGGGGAAAAAAATCAAAAATGCACTGCAGTCGGTACTGGACACGACGTTTGTGCGCTTCATCGACTGTCTGGCGGCACAACGCCGCCGCGCGCGCAAAGCACACCCTGATTCATCTGCACGACGGCGAAGGGCGATGATCGAAGCAGCCGACGGGTTCGAAATCGACGTTTCGCTGGTCTATCCCCATTGGTTTACGGATGCGGGCAATCAACAGTTACCGCACATACCACCTAAACAATAGTGGCTTCAGTTGAGATCCTGACGGTCGGCACGGAACTCTTGCTGGGGCAACTCGTCGACACGAACGCGCCGTTCATCGGCGAAAACCTTGCGCAAAACGGCATCGATGTATTCGCGTTGCGTTCGGTAGGTGACAATAGGCTCCGAATCAGCGCGGCCATAAAGGCGTCGCTGGCGCACGCGGATGGAATAATTGTGACCGGCGGCCTAGGTCCTACAGTCGACGATTTAACCAAAGATGGGGTGGCGGATGCGCTCGGCTTGCAACTGGCAATGGACGAGGAATCATTGCATGCAATTGAACGGATCTTCGCCGAGAACGGACGCGCGATGCATGAAAACAACCGCCAACAGGCGCTGCTTCCGCAAGGGAGCATCGTTTTGCGCAACGCACACGGCACTGCGCCGGGATTTATCGCGCTTCGCAACGATGGTAGATTCGTGGCGTGCATGCCCGGTGTGCCGCATGAAATGCGAGCAATCTTTGAAACGCAGTTGCTGCCATGGCTGCGTGCCCATCTGCAGCTGTCGGGCCGGATAGACACCCGCGTCTTGCATACGTTTGGGTTCTCGGAATCGGAAGTCGATCACCGAATCGGGGACCTTTTTCGGTCCTGCGAAAACCCGAAAATTGCCGTGTTGGCCCATGACGGCATCGTCGATGTAAAGATTATGACGAAAGCACCCACACAGGCACAGATTGACGCGCTGGTCTCACCGCTGGAAACGGAATTGCGCAGCCGGCTCGATGACGGCGTCTTCGGCACCGGGAAAATCTCGCTGGCGTCGGCAGTTCACGCTGCACTCGAGCGCAAGAACCAAACGGTGTCGGTTGGCGAATCCTGTACCGGCGGATCGGTATGTGCGGCACTGAGCAGTGTGGCGGGGGCGTCTAAGACGCTACGCGGCGGAGTCATCGCATACGACAATTCGGTGAAAATCGAAGCGTTACGAGTTGATCCCGCCATCATAGAGCGGTATGGGGCCGTCAGCGAACAGGTTGCGCTCCAAATGGCCAAGGGCGTCCGGGAACGTCTTGGAAGTTCCGTCGGCTTAGCAACTACGGGGATCGCCGGTCCGTCAGGCGGCTCCAGCGAGAAGCCCGTCGGACTAGTTTGTTTTGCTATCGACTGCCCCGCGCGAACCTGGTCGCGGCATTTTCGCTTTCGAGGAGATCGGTCGAGCATTCAGGGGAGAGCCACGACGATGGCTCTCGGCCTGCTTTGGAAAACGTTAGCCACAAGCGAGCCGCTAAAGGCTTAGTCGCAGATAATATCAAAGGCAGCAAGAGCCCCGCTGCTATCGGCAACGGCGTCACTTCTTTGGAAAGCACGGCCCATGGCACCAAGCGAACTCCTTGACGAGTATCGCCTCTTAGCGGAGGCGATTCCTCAGATTGTATGGACTGCAGACGCGGATGGAGCGCTAAATTTTTACAACGCGCGGTGGTTTGAATACACGGGTCATACTTCCGAGCGCAGCGCCGGTTGGGGCTGGCAGCATGTTACTCATCCCGATGACGTCGCCATGGTTTCAGAGCGTTGGAGCGCCGCGCTCGCTTCGGGGGAACCCTTCGAGGCTGAGTGCCGTTTTCGCAGCCGTGAAGGCGCGTATCGGTGGTTTCTCGGCCGGGCGCGGCCCGTGCGTGGTGCCGACGGGACGATTCGCAAGTGGATTGGTACGAGCACCGACGTTCACGATCAACGCCGGGCGAAAGAAGCCCTTGAATTCCTTTCGCGAGCCGGTAAGGTCTTGTCGGAATCATTGGATCCGGACGTGCTCATCGCGAATCTCGCGCGGCTGACGATTCCCGAGTTGGCGGATTACTGTCAGATCACGGTACAAGAGGAAGACCGGTTTCGACCGCTCGTCATCGCCCACGTGGATCCCGAAAAAGTCGCCTTACTCCAGGAGATCCACGCGCGATACCCTCTTACTCTCGACCAAGCCGGCGTCGCCCATCTGGCGCGCGCGGCCGAACCGAGCATTGTGCCGGAGGTCAGTCCCCAACTGCGCAAACTAGGTTCGGTGGATGCATGCCATGGCGCGTTGCTCGAGCGTCTGAATGCGCGTTCCACACTGCTCATCCCGCTGACTGCGCGCGGGAAAACGTTTGGAATCATGAGTCTCGTGTATAGCGATTCTGACCGCCGCTATGGTCCGTCCGACTTGCTGCTCGCCAAAGAGCTTGGCCGCCAGGCGTCAGTCGCGCTGGACAATGCGCGCACGTTTGCGCGCGAACACATCGTAGCCGAAACCTTGCAGCGCGCCATGCTGCCGGAGACGCTGCCGCAGCCGTCGGGCGCCACGTTTTCATGTGCGTACATACCTGGTGCGCACGAACTCAGCATCGGAGGCGACTGGTACGATGCGTTTTTCATGCACGACGGGCGAATCGGTGTCTCAATTGGCGACGTGGCCGGTCACGGTTTAGCCGCGGCGGTCGTTATGGGCGAGATTCGCCAAGCAATGCGCTCCGCTGCACTGGGGCATGACGATCCCTCCCGCGTGTTGGACCATGCGAGCTGGCTCTTAGAGTTGCATCACCCGGACGTTATTGCGACTGCGGGCTTTGGAATTTTCGATCCCGGCAACAGCACTCTGTCGTACAGCAGCGCCGGGCATCCCGCTCCTCTTGTCTGCTTGGCAAATGGAGAGACCTTTGAATTCGGTGCGAGCGGGTTACCGCTCGGCATGCGCGACCATGTCCCGGTTGCAGCAAAGTCCGTACGCTTAGCACCTGGGACGCTTATCGTTTTGTTCACTGATGGGCTGCTGGAATTCAACCGTGACCTTGAGCAGGGCGAACGATTGCTGCGCGCCGCTGCAGTAGCAGAGGTGAGAAATATTTCGAATAATCCGGCCATGATGATCTACAAGCGGGTTGTACGTAATCCGACCCACACTGACGACGTCGCCATTCTAACAATTTCGGTTCCCGCATAAGCTTCGATGGTCGGCGCTCGAAAACTTACGCGGAGTAGCCGACTTTTTCGAGGACGCGCTGCGTAATTACGCCGCCTTCAAAAGTAGGGAGAGCGCTCTTTCCTGTTTCTATCTGAGCTTGTAGCTCGTCCAGGAGCGCCATGAACATTGGCACGTTCGCTCCGAGCGAAATCAACTTCTCGTAGTGAAGCGGCGAACAGTCTAGCTCCGACGTCTCATCTTCATCGACGGCAAACAGTCGCACTTCGAGGGCGTTTTCACCGCTCGCCACTGCACTGCGCATCTCGCCGTGCGCCGCAACGGTACTGGAGCGCACGCGGGCCGTAGCCTCGCAGGCGAGGCGGGAAACCAAACCGTCGCCATAATCGAGGAGCGCGAAGCTGCCGTCTGCAACATCGCTGGTGAACTCGCCCGACGCATCGCGTCGCCGCGGATTTGCGGTCCGTTCGAATCCGTAGGTGCGAAGCGGTGGCCGTTCGGCTAGCCAGTTCGAGAGATCGATCATATGGGAGAACCAAGCACCGGTGATTCCGCCGCCGCTCTTCCGGGAAAACCACCAGTTGTTTGGACGGTCGCCTCCGGCGCGCAAGAAGTCGTGCATTTCGGTAATCTCGATAGTGCGTAAGGCCCCGAGGTGGCCGTTTGCAATCAGTTCCTTAAGGGCTTGACGCTGAGAGATGAAGCGAAATTCGTGTGCGAGGCCGCGCGCGGTTCCAGCGGCCCGGCCGGCAGCAGCCATGTGTTCGGCCTGCGTCACATTGAGGGCCATTGGTTTCTCGCACAACACGTGCTTTCCGGCGGCGAACGCGGACAGCACGTCGTCGCAATGTGCGAAGGGCGGCGATGCCACCGACACGACGTCGATCTCAATATTTGCGCCAAGCATCGCGGCGCAGCTTTCAAACGCATGGGGAACCCTGCGCTCCGCGGCGATCTTACCCGCGATGTGCGGG
>JALZBG010000108.1 GCA_030947645.1 Vulcanimicrobiota bacterium
CCATGGGGGTGTATGAAAAAAAAAATTTACCAAAACGGTACGCTGGCTATCGGCAAAGCAATTGCCCGGGCAACCGAGCGTGGTGCGAAGAGCGTCGTCGGCGGCGGGGACGCTGCTGCCGCGGCGCACGAACTGGGATTTGCGGATGCGATGACACACGTAAGTACGGGCGGCGGCGCAACGCTGGAATTTCTTGAAAGCAAAACGCTGCCCGGGGTGGCAGCTTTGATGGCAAAAGTTCCTTCGTAATGCGCAGCGTCATCGCGGGCAATTGGAAAATGCACAAAACAGTGCCTGATGCCCTGCAGCTAGTTCGAGAACTGTTTTCGCTGGAAGCCGGCTTTCCCGCAGATGTTGATGTCATCGTTGCGCCACCGTTTACCGCGTTGGAAGCTGTCGCGCAGGCTTTACGCGGACAGAATCGCATCCGGCTGTCCGCTCAAACAATGCACTGGAAAGAGACGGGTGCTTACACCGGTGAGATCTCGCCTGCCATGCTGGTCGACATCGGCGTGCGATATGTCATTCTCGGTCATTCCGAGCGGCGCCAACTGTTTGGCGAGACGGACGAATACGTTCGATTGAAAACGGCGGCGGCCCTAACTCACGGACTGACGCCCATCGTCGCGGTCGGGGAAACACTCGAAGAACATAAGGCCGGTCGAACGATGGATAAAGTTGCGAGTCAGATTAGAGCCGCTCTTCAAGGGTTATTGCCCGAGGAAATCGCGAGATGCGTCGTCGCCTACGAGCCTATTTGGGCGATCGGTTCGGGGATGAGCGACGATCCGGACAATGCAAATGAGGTAATGCGTTGCATTCGCGGTTCCGTTGAGGGTTTGGAAGGTGTGCCGCTGATTTATGGAGGCAGCGTTCGCCCGGACAACATCGCCGCTTTCGCGGCACAGAGCGATGTGAACGGAGCGCTGGTCGGCGGCGCAAGTCTGAACGCTGACTCGTTCTCGGCAATCATAAGAGCCGCGCAGAACGTTTCGGCATGAGTTCCCAACCACTGGTTCTGGCGATCCTTGACGGTTGGGGTTGCAGAGACGCCACGCACGGTAACGCCGTTGCCGCAGCAAATTTGCCACACTGGCGAAAGTTCTTCCAATTGCACCCTTGGACAACGCTTGAAGCCAGCGGCGAAGCGGTAGGGCTTCCCAAAGGAATTATGGGCAACAGTGAGGTCGGCCATATGAATTTGGGAAGCGGTCGCGTCGTACCCCAAGGCGTGGTCCTCATTAACGATGCAATCGCCGATGGCAGCTTTGCGGTCAATTCAACTCTGCAAGAATGTATCGCTCACGTCCGACGGAGCGGCGGAACGCTCCACTGCATGGGATTGATTTCCGTTGGCTGCGTACACAGTTCTATCGAGCATGTGATTGCGCTCATCGACGCCGCGGCTGCTGCAAATGTGCCCTTCGCGCTGCATGCTTTCTTAGATGGACGCGACACCCCCCCGGAATCGGCGGGCGGTTACCTCGCGCAGTTGGAAGCAAAACTTAAAAGCGTCGACCGTAGCGGCAGCATTGCGACCGTGATTGGTCGCTTCTATGCGATGGATCGTGACAAACGATGGGAGCGAACGCAGAGGGCCTACGATGCTCTGGTGTACGGAAAAGCGACGTATCACACGATAACGGCACGCAAGGCGGTCAAAGAAGCCTACGCGCGCGGTGAAACGGATGAATTCGTTGCCCCGACCCTGGTAGGGGCGCCGCGTCGCATTGGTGACGGCGATGCGCTCATTTTCTTCAATTTTCGAGCCGACCGGGCGCGTCAGATGACTTTGGCCTTCACGCGTGAGGAGTTCAAAGAGTTCCCGGTAGCAAAACTACGTGATTTTCATTTTGCTAGCATGACGAAGTATGAAGAAGATTTTGCAAACCCGGTGCTCTTTGGACCGCGGCCCCAATACGACACGTTTGGTGAGATTGCCTCAAAGGCGGGCTTGACGCAACTCCGCCTGGCCGAAACCGAGAAATATGCACACGTCACGTATTTCTTCAATGGGGGACGCGAGGATGTTTTCGCGGGTGAAGACCGCGAACTTATCCCTTCGGATCGTTCGGTTCGGACCTACGATCTGGCTCCGCAGATGCGAGCGACGGAAATCACCGATTTTGCGATCGCCGACATAGTTGCACGCAAACACGACATCATCATCATGAATTATGCAAACGCCGACATGGTCGGACACACCGGCGAGTGGGAGCCCACCATTCGAAGCCTCGAAGTGTTAGATGCGAACTTGGATCGACTTGCCAATGCGGTGCTCTCTGCCAACGGTATTCTCGCGATTACGGCCGATCACGGCAACGCCGAAGAAAAAATTGACCCACAGGGAAACCCACTGACCGCTCACACTAGCAACGAGGTGCCGTTTTTGCTCATATCGCGGGAGCCTCTGGGAACTTTGAGGGGTGGCGGGCGTCTTGGCGATGTCGCGCCGACATTGCTTTCGTTGCTGGACTTGCCAGTTTCGGAGCGGATGACCGGTAAACAGTTGTTGTCGCGATCGACGGCCATTGCATAGCTCTCCGGTTTGGGGTCACGATGCAATTGCCGATAATGCAGAACGCGTACGCGAATATGCCGGTGGATCGCTCGATTGCGCCATCATCTTAGGCTCCGGTCTTGCAGGTGCTCTGGAAGGAATCGAGTCCTTTCGGCGCGTGCCGTACAGCGAGTTTTTTCATATGGCGGCGACGCGGCCGCCCGCCGGCCATGCCGGTGAAGCGCTCATCGGTGAGCGCCACAACAAACGTATCATGGTTCTCGCGGGGCGAATCCACTTATACCAAGGTTTTAGCGCCCTTGACGTAACGCGGAACGTCGCGCTTGTAGCCAGAGCCGGCGCCCGGACGCTCATCGCCACCAACGCCGCGGGCGTTCTTAATCCCGACTTCCGTTTGGGCGACTTGATGTTGATTAGCGACCACTTGAACTTTACCGGTGTCAATCCGTTCGTAGGAGCTTCGCACGATGACGGCTTTATCGATATGGTCGACGCATATTCGGCACGGTTGCGCCAACTTTCCGGCAGTGTCTATGCGGGAACGGCTCCACTACGCCAGGGCATCTATGCTGGGGTTCTGGGACCCAGCTATGAAACGCCTGCCGAGGCACGCTTTTTACGACGGGCCGGCGCCGACGCCGCCGGTATGTCGACGGTATTGGAAACCATTACTGCACGCGCCCATAAGATGAGCGTGTTGGGGATAAGCTGCCTCACTAACGTAGCGGGACATCCCTCATCCCACGCGGAGATCGTCGCCGCAGCGCAGCAATGCACCAAACCCCTGGGTGCATTAATCGACGCCGTCATAAAGCACATGCCATAATCACCGCCGTGTCATGCTGAGCAATGTCACGCAGAGCAATGCCATGCACACCAATGTCATGCTGAGCAATCTCATGCACACCAATGTCATGCTGAGCTTGTCGAAGCACGTCGAAGCATCCCCTTCGACGAGCTCAGGGTGACACGACAGGCTCAGGGCGACATGACAGGCTCACGGCGAGGAATGTCATGCAGGGCTATGTCATGAAGGCCTGTGTCATGAAGGCCTGTGTCATGCAGGCCTGTGTCATGAAGGCCTGTGTCATGCAGGCCTGTGTCATGCAGGCCTATGTCATGCAGGGCTATGTCATGGCCTGTGTCATGCAGGCCTATGTCATGCTGAGCCTGTCGAAGCACGTCGAAGCACCTCGAAGCACGCTCTTCGACGAGCTCAGGGTGACATGACGGGCTCACGGCGACGATGATTTTTTGGTGAGGTGGATGGCATAATGCGGCATGGCGAAACGGGGCATGCGATGCGCGAAATCTTCAAGCGTCGGGATGAACTGCACGCGGTCGGACCAAGCGCCCATCGGTAACGTAGCGGAACCTCCCACCCACAATTTCAGGCCCGGCTGAAGTTTACGATCCAGTCTTGTCACATAGTCGTCAAAATCTTCGGCGAGCCCCGCGTGTGCTATTCCGATCACTACGGTTGTGGGGCGAAGGTAGCGCGCAGCGCCTAAAAGGTCGGTAACCGGCACGTTTGATCCAAGCACATGAACGCCGATGCCGCGCATCCCAGCGAGCGTCGCAGCCAGTAAGATACCAAACTCATGCAGTTCGCCGGCGGGAGTTGCAAAAAGCATCGTTTGCTCCGCTGCCGGAGGACGTAGTCGTGTGAGACTCCCGATGATGTCGCGCACGATGGTTGATGCAATGTGTTCCTGCGCAACGCTCAGGCCCCCCGACTCCCACAAGGTCCCGATCGAACGCATCAGCGCCGAGAGCACGTCCAAGACAAAGTTTTCCGGCGTCATGAGTGTTGCCGCCGAGATGAGTAGCGACTCGACGCGGGCGATGTCGTAGCGCTGCAAAGCAGCAATGCACGCCGCTACCACCGCGGAGCCGTGGTGATCGTCGGCTGCGCTGGGGGGCGCGACCAGTTGACGGATTGCGTCGTCTTTCAGAGCCGCAACTCGTCGAATCGAGTGGCCGAGTCGCGTCGCCTCTTTTGCAAGTTGAAGCCGCAAGATATCGGAGAGGGCGTACAGCCGTGTGCCCGACCCATCCCGTTCCGGTTTTACGAGGCCGTAACGTCGCTCCCAGCCTCGAATCGTGTCCAGCGATAGACCGGTCATCTTCGCAACTGCCCCGATCTGGTATCGCTCTGCCACGCATTAACCCTAGCAGGTCCTTTCGGTAATATCAATACCTTGTCATGGACAATACCTTGACAGACTATGCCGCGCCAGGTATGGTTCTGGTTCGGGAGTATGCCGGAGGCTGAAATGGACAAGAAACGCGTAATCGTCGTCGGCGCCGGGGTAGCTGGGCTTTCCGCAGCGGCGCTGCTCGCGAAATCCGGTTACCAAGTCACCTTGTTGGAAAAACAGGATCGCCCCGGCGGACGCGCGGCACAGGAAACGTGGGACGGGTTCACGTTTGACCTGGGTCCGACGCTTCTCTTTATGTGCGACGTGTATCGAGAAGTTTTCGCTGCCTTGGGCGAAGATTTCGATCGCGAAGTCCCAACGGTCAGGTTATCCCCGAATTACCGCCTCAACTACTGCGACGGACGAACGCTGACCATCTCGCCGGTGCTTTCGGAAACCATTGCTTCGCTGGAGACATTTCACCCCGGGTCGAGCGCCGGTTTTCTGGCCTACCTCGCGCAGGCGGCTCGGGCGTACGAAATTTCACGTCGCGATTTTGTGGGGAAGCGCATCAAGAGTTTCGCGCAGTTTACCACGCTGCGCAATATAGGATCGCTTGTTAAGGCGGGGGCGTTTCGAAACCTTGCTGCGCGCGCACAGCGCGCATTTCTTTCTCCGGAAATCGCTGCAGCTTTTTCATTCCAATCGATGTACCTCGGGATGTCTCCATACGACAGTCCCGAGCTCTACCTGCTCTTGCTTTTTACGGAATTGGGAGAGGGAATCCATTTCCCCATCGGCGGCATCGGTGCCTTACCGCGGGCGCTTGATCGCGTAGCGCGCAGAGCCGGCGCTCAGTTGCTGTATGATGCGGAAGTCATCTCTCTGGAACGAGATACAAACCGTATCACCGCCGCTAACACGAAATCTTGCAGATACAAATCCGACATCGTCCTGTTGACCGCAGATCTTCCGTACGCCTACGAGCGGCTGCTCGGCGAGCCTCATCACCGGTCGTTGAGAATGCGGCACACACCCGCCGCGTTGCTGCTCTATGTCGCCTTGGAAGAACGATACCCCGACTTGTTGCATCATGAGTTTCTCATGCCCAAAGACTTACGTTCGACATGTTCCGATATCTTCGAGCGCGGCGTTTTCCCGCGAGATCCCGCAATCTATCTCGCCGCACCGAGCGTTACGGATGCAAGCATGGCCCCTGTTGGGAAAGAAGCGTTATACGTTTTGGTACCGGCGCCGAATCTTCACGCTCGAGTCGATTGGCCGGTCCAAACGGACGAATTCACTCAAACGATCCTGCATCGAATCGAGAATCGCCGTCTGCCTGGCCTGCGCTCTCGTATCCGCTTCGTCAGGCGCCGGACCCCCATCGATTTCGCCGCTTCGCTGAACCTCAATCGTGGATCCGGCTTCGGTCTTTCGCACGACATCTTGCAGATTGGCCCTTTGCGGCCCGACACGCGTCACCGCCGGTATGCCAACTGCTTTTTCGCTGGTGCGAGCACCCGTCCGGCAACCGGATTGCCGCTGGTAACGATGAGCGCTCAGCAAACGGTGGAACGCATTCGCGAAGAGATTCCGGCGTGAGGACAGCGGACCGGCAAAGAAGCCAAGCGTGGTGCGCCGACGTCATGAAGCGCAAATCAAAAAGCTTTTACTTTTCGACGCGCATACTGCCGCGTGCAAAGCGTGAGGCCATCGAGGCACTGTACGGCGTGTGCCGCTTTGCAGATGATGCGGCGGATGAACCGGATGTTCCTCGGGAAGCGCGCTTGCGGGTTCTCGCCGGTGTCGAGCATGACGTTTCCATGCTCAGGGCTGCAGGTTATATAAGCGAGGCTCCCTGGTTTGCGGCGCTGCGCAGCGCCCTTGCACGCTTTTCGATTGCGATCGACGATCTGCTG
>JALZBG010000244.1 GCA_030947645.1 Vulcanimicrobiota bacterium
ATGGCGCCTCCCGCCGGCTGGAACATTTACCGTTTCTGCAATCCGGCACTCGATGCGGCTCTGGCGCGAGGTCTGTCGAATTACGATCAGACCACCCGCAAGGCTGCTTATGCGCGGGTGCAAGAACTTGTCGCCCAAGAGTTACCAATCATCGTACTCTGGTATCAACGAGATCTAAGTTTAATTAACTCGGACTTTCACGACTACAAACCGGCGCACGCCTCAACGCCGTTTTGGAACACCTGGGAATGGAGCACGTAGCTGCACGTCACCCTTCCGGAAGCGCTTCCGAATCCGGGTCGGTTTCGTATTCGTCGGGCTGGCCGGGCACATCTTCGCGCGGCGGGCTTTCTTCGGTGGAGTCTGGATTAATCGGATCGTTCATACTAGCGAGTATATCAGCTCCTAAAGAGAAACGGCGTGGTCATGTTCATAAACCATCGCACGATTTGGGCGCCGTTCTCGGTCAAGCACTTTTAGGACGCAAAGAAGAGCTTGCTTTCTTGCAAAAGGAACTGGACGCATCATGCAACTGACCCGGGCGCGTCGCCGCGTTTGACCGGCAACTCGCGAGCGCCGGTGCACGACCCGTGAGGTGTTCGGCTTAACCGTGGCAATGTTCATCGAGCACCCGTGCGAGCGGGCGGCAGTTATGCAACCGCATCAGCATGTCCGTCCTGCAATCGGCGCGGGAACGTGGGTACTTATTGCCGCGGTTCTCGGGTCGGCCATGCCATCGATAGACGGCACTGCCGTGAACGTCATACTCCCGATCGTGCAACGCGATCTCCATGCCGACGCTCGAGGCGTGCAGTGGATCGTTGAAGGATATGCGCTTTTCCTTTCGGCGCTGATTCTGGTCGGCGGAGCGCTGGGCGATCTTTACGGACGCCGCCGCATTTTCGTGATTGGAACCGGAATGTTTGCAGTCGCTTCATTGATCTGCGCCATGGCATCGAACATGGCCGAGTTGATTAGCGCCAGATGCTTGCAAGGTTCGTCTGCGGCTCTCTTGGTGCCGGAGAGCCTGGCGTTGATTAGCGCACAGTTTCCCGAAAGCCAAAGAGGAAGAGCTATAGGAACCTGGTCGTCGTTTTCAGCGATCAGCACTGCCGTGGGCCCGGTTTTAGGCGGGTATCTTTCGCAGCATTTCTCGTGGCGGTGGGTTTTCCTCATCAATGTTCCTATCGCCGCGACCATCATCTATCTGTCACTGCGCCATGTTGTAGAAAGTCGCGACCCGAGCGCAAGCAAGCGCATCGATGTGGTTGGCGCATCCCTTGCTTCACTGGGACTTGGCGGCCTTGTGTATGCGCTGATCGCGGCGCAGGGACATCGACCGACCCTCGCCACCGTGACCGCAGGCGTCGTATCGGCTTTCCTCCTTGCGTTGTTTGTCTATTACGAGAAACTTGCACCCGCTCCAATGATGCCCCTGAAGTTTTTCCGCTCGAGGCAGTTCTCTGGTGCGAATGCGTACACGTTGTTGCTGTATGCGGGTTTGGGCGGCAGCTTGTTTTTTATTCCCTTTAACCTGATAAACGTTCAGCACTATAGCCCCACCGCCGCCGGTGCGGCGATGCTTCCGATGATCGTATTGCTATTTCTGCTCTCGCGTTTTAGCGGTGGGCTGCAATCCCGCGTCGGACCGCGCGCCGTACTGTTCGCCGGGGCCGCCGTGGCGGTTGTCGCCTTCGTCCTCTTCGCATTAACTGGGCAAGGCCGCAGTTACTGGATTTCCTTTTTTCCAGCGTCAGTTGTTTTGGGATTGGCAGCGGCGATATTCGTGGCACCGCTCACCGCAACCGTTATGAATTCCATTGAAAGTGCTCATGCCGGGATGGCCTCTGGAATTAACAATGCCATTGCGCGCACAGCCGGGCTCCTTGCCGTCGCGCTGCTCGGCATCGTGTTGACGACCGCATTTTACCGCAGTTACGATGCTCACATCGCACATGTGGCACTGTCTGCGCAAAGTCGCGCGACGCTTGCCGGCGATCGGGACCTCATGGTTACCGGATACCTACCGAAAAGTGTAAGAGAAAGCGAACGGCAAGCGATTGCATCGACCGTACAGGTTGCATTTCTGGCTGGATTTCGCTGGACGATGATCCTTGCAGCGCTTATGGCGTGCGCCGCAGCGCTCACGGCACTCGTTGCATTCAGCGGCACCGAACGCTCGCCGGCGGCCTTATCTTAAGTAATTTTCCACGGTTTCCGCCGAGCGCTCTGCGCTTTGGTCAGGATTTTGACCGAATTCCTCGCGCGCGGCGTTGACGCAAGAGGTCTCGGAGCCTATCCAATTGCACGTTGACGTGACAGGATGTGGTGCTTCGACAAGCTCAGCATGACACAGCGGGGCTCGACATGAGGCAGCGGGGCTCGACATGAGGCAGCGGGGGCTCGACATGAGGCGGCGGG
>JALZBG010000030.1 GCA_030947645.1 Vulcanimicrobiota bacterium
ATCATACATGCGCATCGTTTCATGGTTCCAAAGCGTTCTCGCGCTCAATTGGGTGAATATCGTCGTACTCTCGTCAAGTGAAAATGCCGCGGGGTAATACACAATGCGACCGGTCCCATCATTCACCACGGATAGCGCACCAGATTCCTCGCTGTCAAAAAGACGGATTTGGCGTGCCACTGGTGCGGTAAGCATGGACGCGCGCTCGCAATTCATCGCCGACGGTTGCGGCATCGGCCTCTTTTAAGGGCGCCGCACGGGGAGCGAGCCGCGCAATGTCCCAACGTTGTTCCGGAGCGGTTCCGAAATAGCCGTCAATGACGGCAGCCTCAGCGTGTGTCATAATAGCGCTCGGGTCTGGACTAATACCGTAGAACGCTGCCACTTGTGCCGTTACGTAGCAAAGGGCTTCAACGAGATTGTTCGTCAAAGGATAGGCGCCAAAATCCATCGGCTGCGCGCCCTGCATGCACATGATGGAAAGCCCGGCTGCGAATGAATTTCGTCCTCGGGTATGAGCGGTGTAAGGTTCATCCGGATCGCTGCGCACGTCGCGCATGTTCAAACGCAGGTCGCTAGTCTGAGCGACAAAGGGTTGAGAAAAAGCATCCAAACCAATGCAAAAATGATACGCAGGGTAGACGGTAGTATAATCGCCTGCTGACCAGTGCAGGTAAAGCTTCTCGATGCGCCCTGGCGCTGCATCGAGTTTCCATTCGTCGAACGGCATCCTTGAAAACTGTTGGCCCATTTGACACGTAGTTGCACGTACCGCAACTGCCGGCCTGTGCAGGCGCGCCTTGTTCGCACGGTCAAGGAACCGGGACATGATTAGTGCCAAGAAATCCAAGATGCGGTGGAACGGCGAGCTCGCACCGGGACACGAGCGAATCGATGGAGAGCTCACTATCGGAAGGGCACCTGCTCTTGCGCTGGCACGCGCGTACGAGACGCCGCTGCTGGTCATCGATCTTGATGTCCTCGATGCGGCGATTACTGAATTTACCGACGCGTGCGCATCGCACGGAATCCATGTGGCCTATGCAGGGAAAGCATTGTTGTTTGTTGCGCTCGCGCAATATCTTAAACAGACACCGCTGCTATTGGATGTTTGTTCGCTCGGCGAGTTACTCACCGCTGAACGTGCCGGCTATCCCGCTGAGCGGATGTACTTGCATGGTTGCGGCAAAACGGATGACGAAATTCGTGCAGCCGCCGCAGGACGCGTTGGTACGATCGTCGTCGACAACGTCGAGGAACTGCAGCGCCTTTCGAAGTGTGCCCGGCAAACAGCGCCCGTCAGATTGCTGCTGCGAGTCAACACCGGTATAGAGGCGCACACACACGCTTTCGTGCAAACCGCGGGTGAGAATACAAAATTCGGCCTGCGGCCCAAGGATGTCCAAAGCGCCGCCGAACTGCTTTCGGGTACGCCCGCGTTGCGCTTTGCGGGATTACACTCACACATCGGTTCTCAAATCTATGAACCCGCCGCGTTCGTCGCCAATGCGCGCGCTCTCATGAAGGTTGCGCGCGAAATGCAGCTCAGCGGCTTTGACGTGGAAGAGGTCGTCATCGGTGGTGGTTTCGGGATCCAAAGCGGACCGCACGACGGAGAACCTCTTTCCATCGAGCAGCTCCTGGAGCGGGTATCCTTTGAGGTCAACGATGCAGCCCGAGAAGCCGGCATGGAAAGCCCACGCATCGGAGTCGAGCCTGGACGCGCCCTGATTGCGCACGCCGGCACATCGCTCTATCGCGTTATGACACGGAAAAACCAGACGTCGCGATCGTTTGCCATTGTAGATGGGGGGATCACCGACAATCCGCGTCCAGCCCTCTACGACGCCTACCATCATGCGCTGCTTGCGTCGCGCGGTTCCGAAGTTCCACCGCAAAGAACCGTTGTGTGCGGGCGTTCATGCGAAAACGACCGTTTAACTGAAGCGCTTTTACCCGGCGACCTGCGCGCAGACGATCTGCTGGCCGTCTGTACAACGGGGGCGTATACGTTCAGCATGGCCAGCAATTACAATCGGTTCAACCGTCCCGCCGTCGTCTTTGTGCAAAAAGGCGAGCATCGCTTGGTAGTAAAGCGCGAAAGCGTGGCCGAACTCTTACAAAACGATCTTGACATTGAAATTTAGCGTTTTCTCTTTTCTCTTCCTGACGCTGACTGCGCCGAGCGTGCGAGCCGCAGACATGGCGTCGGTCGCTACGCTGGTAAAACCGTCGACAAATGGCGTGGCGTGGAAGTCCTCGGAAATTACACGACTGCGCCACGATATCGACAAACTGCTGAATAGCCCCGCAATGCGCAGCGCCCACGTGGGTTTTTTCGCAACCGACACCGGCAACAAAACGGTATTATACTCGCGCAACGCCGACGAAGAATTCATGCCCGCGTCCAATTTCAAACTACTCACCGGCTCGGCGGCGCTGCAAATACTCGGCACGGATTTCGCCTTCGTCACCACCGTGCGGTCCGACGGGGCGCTGGTGGACGGGGTGCTGAACGGAAATGTCTATTTGCGCGGTGGCGGAGATCCGCTGTTGCGCGCCAGTGACCTGTCGAAAGCGGCGGACACACTTGCCGCAAACGGCATCACGAGAATCGCGGGCAGCGTGTACACCGATGCATCGTACTTTGACAATCAACGCTACGGTTTTGGGTGGTCGTGGGACGACTTTCCATACTACTACGCGGCGGTCGTTTCCGGACTCTGCCTTGAAGAAAATGTCATACATATCCGGATGCGTCCCGGCGAGGCGGTAGGAGCTCCGGTGCGCCTTGCTGTCGATCCGGCGACGCAAGCGTTCAAAATCGATAACCGGACGACCACCGGTCCCAAAGATTCGAAGGACACCTCCGACATCGAACGGCGCGATCCGGACACCATTACGCTCACCGGTTCATATCCGCTCGGAGCGAAAGAGTCAGGCGATTTAGTCCCGGCGGTTCCGGATCCCGAACGTTACGCCGGCGATGTTTTCTTGAGCGCACTGCACGCGCGCGGCATTGCCGTGGCCGGTCCTACACTGAGCGGTGCCACACCAGCCAGCGCGCGGATCCTGTGGACGCATACGTCTGAGAAACTACCCTTATTGCTGGCCGATTTTTGGTATCCGAGCGATAACTTGATGGGCGAACTCTTACTCAAAGCCCTGGGCGTGGCAAAGTCGGGTGTGCCAGGAAGCGACACGCCGGGAATTGAGATGGAGAATGACTATCTGCGTTCGGTGAAAATCGATCCCAAAACGGTTTCCATTACGGATGGCTCCGGGCTCTCCCAGTACGACCGAATTACGCCGCGCGATCTTTGGAAGATTCTACAAAGCAACTGGGATGGACACAATCGCGACGTCGTTTTGGATGCGTTGCCGGTTTCGGGTGTCCGCGGCACACTGGAAGGTGCATACAAGGGCACTCCGGCCGAAAAAATGGTGTTTGCCAAAACCGGCAGCATCAGTCACGTGCGTACGGTCTCCGGATTCATCCGCACGAGACGCCATGGGGCCGTCACGTTTTCCTTTATGCTCGATGATTGGCTCGAAGACGCCCCTGCGCTGGCAAAAACTCGCGCAGATGTATTCTCACGCTTCGTAACCGATTAAGGTGCTCGGGACGCATTTCGAAAGGGAAATTCGCGAGCAGCCTGACGTGTGGCGCGCCCTGGCGCATTCGCCAAAAGCTGCGCAACTTGCGCGTTTTATTGGAAATAGGGACGTCGTGCTGCTGGGCAGCGGCAGCTCACTCTTCGTTTCTCAATTGGGTGCGCTGGCACTACGCAGGCGCGGAATTCGCGCGCATGCTTTGGCCGCGACCGAAGCGATCCTGGATAATGCCGCGTACCGCGACGCCGCCGTCATCGCGGTGTCGCAGAGCGGACTCTCCGGTGACCTGCTGGATGCCCTCGACATTCTCTCGCCCCATCAAGTGATCGCGTTGACCAATCGACCGGATTCGCCGCTTGCAGCTCGCGCGAATGCCGTGATCGACGTGGGCGCCGGAGTGGAAACGGCGGTACCCGCCAGCAAGAGCGTCACGGCTACGGCAGCGCTTCTTCTCTGGACCGCGGGGCTTATGGCCGGAAAAAGCACCCGCACCGCGCAGACGCTCGAGGAAACGGCCGAAGATGTGCGCAGTTGGCTCGATGGACCAGACGTCGAAGACGTTCGCCGCGCCGCGCAGCGCATCGCCCGCCGGCGAAGCGTCGTCATCGTAGCATCGAGTTACGGCGTGCCGGTGGCCAACGAATTTGCGCTGAAGTTAAAGGAAGCGAGCTACATCCATGCGGAGGGGTTTGCGGCCGGAGAATTCCGCCACGGAAGCGCGGCGATGCTCGATGCGTCGTGCGCGATTATAGGGATCGTGGACGACGTCTCCCGCGAGATCGTCAACCGTCCCTTGGTTGAAGCGCTGCAGGCGGAAAGCTTGCGGTACGTGATCGGTGGCCACATTGGCGACATCCCCTTGCTGGGCCCGGTTACTTCTGAGGCGTTTAATACGCTCGCCTGGTTGGTAGCAGCCCAAATGACCGCATTGCTCGTAGGACGAGTTCGTTACGTTGAAAGCGACGCTCCGCGCGGGCTGAGCAAGTCCATGGCCTAGCCCCCAGGCAAGGAACTGCGAGCCCTGTTAAGGTATTGTTAATTTAGCGAACGCGCGTAGGACTACGCCGGTCGCTTTTCTTTTGTCAGGGAGTCGCTCGTGATGCACCTTGAGCAACGTGTGGGCGCCCGGACGCAAACTGATAAGGATACATCTATGAAAGTATTCCAAACGGGCAAGCTTTTCATCGCCGCGGTTATTCTCATAATAGCCGGCTGTTTGTGGTCTGCGCGCGTTCCGGCGATGGCAGGAACGACCGGCACCATCACCGGCACCGTTCGGGATGCAGAGAGCGGCGCGCCAGTCGGCAACGTTCGAGTTACGGCAACAGCCGCGAGCGGATCGCAATCCACGACGACAAACTCGACGGGCTTCTATTCGCTGCAGGCCCTGATTCCCGACACGTACACCGTCGCCTTTCAAGTGAGTGGCTATAACGCTGGAAGCCAAGCCGGCGTCACGGTGCAACAAGACTTAATTAGCAAGATCGACATGAAGATTACAAAGACGCTAAAAGAAATCGGCAGGGTTACCACAAGGTCAGCCGGCAACCTGGTCAAGCCATATGAAGGGACCGACGTCTATAATGTCAGTGCCGAGCAACTCAATGCCGCAACTGGTGGCGACAACCTGCACCGGACCATCTATGAGTATCTCAACACCGTCCCCGGCGTCTCGCCCATAGGCGGCGGGTTTCCTGCAGAACCGTCGATTCGCGGCGGATATGATGTGGACAACGGTTACGAACTCGACGGTATTCCAATTACAGAGCGCATGACCGGGTTTTTCACCACGAATCTTACCGACCTGGGCACCGGGAACGTGGAAGTCTACACCGGCGGGCTCGGCGCTGCGAACGCCGGGAACGGCGTTGGGGTAATCAATTCTGTTATCAAGACCGGAAAATATCCGTCTTTCGGCAACATCGCAGCGGGCATCACATCGCCGGACTTTAATCACTCATTCCGCGCTGAATATGGCGGAGCAAGCATTGATAAACGCTTAAGTTATTACCTCGCGGTTGACAGCATCAATTCTCAAAATGACTTCAACTATGGAACCGCAGCGTTCAATTTAGTGCAAACGGGCGTCAACTCGTTCAACCCCGGTTACATCGCGACGCGCGATGTGATTGGTAATTTCCATTACAAGCCCAACGGGCGTAACGACTTTCAGTTTTTGTACCAAAATAGTTTATTCAATGATGGCGTAAACTATGCTCTGAATTCCGGAACGAGTACCGCTCCACTTCTATCGCTCCAACCGTGTAAGGGGGTGCAACCTAGTAATTTTAGCAACAGCGGCGGTGCGGGCGGAGTAGCACCCAACGGTGCACCGTGTCCCGAAGGACTATATTTTGGGGCACTCCCTAACGGTTCCGGGAATTTTCTAGGGCATTATTCTGCGATTGGGAAAATACAATGGAATCACATCATCAACGACCATTCGAGCTTTGCCCTTCGGCTTGCGGAAAACTTTAACCAGTACATCTTCGATCAGAAGCTGACCGATCCGAACGACCCCCAGTTCAATTGCGGACCAACGTCCCGCTACTGCACGGGTCCCGGCACCCTTGTCAGTAGTAAATGCCCGCAATATCCGTACGCTGCAGGTTCCCCTTTACCGCAGTTTTTAAACAGGCGCGGGCACGCCAGACAATGCACGTTTGATTTGGGAGATTACTATCAGAGTCGTTATGGCAACGACTATTATTTGTCGCTCGATTACACCGCAACGCCTAACGAAAACCTTACGTTCAAAGCCGGCATTGGCCAGGAGTACGATAATCAAAAACGCGACGTGCGCTATTTGAACGACTTCAATGCTTCCGCCACCTCGACATTTCCAGCATCTTTAACGGATATTCCGGTCCACGTACCATTCATCTACGCACAGGCGTCCATTAACAAAGGGCCGTTTACATTCCAGCCAGGCTTGCGCTACCAGCGGATTTACTATTCCATTCCCGCTAACCCGCAGATCGTAACCCCCATTCAGCCCAACGGTGTGCCGGGAGGCGTTGTGTCCACAGGCTTTTTGGCGCCGTCGTTCCTCGGAACTTACCGCATCAATACTGCGAATGCTCTTCGTTACTCATATGCGACCACGGCGCAATTCATCGGTACGGAATTTGTGTACCGATACGGCTCGACGACCTATAACCCGTTTTACATCCCTGCGAACGCACCCCCGAACACATACAAACCGACCGTAAATACTAGCTTCGATCTTCAACTCGAGCATCAATTCGACGCCAACACGTCGATGAAAGTGGGGCCCTACTACCGCTTCAGTAACAACTACCTCGCAATATACAGTCCGGTTACGCTTACCCCCGGTGGCGCTCCCAAATACGGCGATCAACAGGTTACCAACGACCTGAAGATTCGGTCGTTCGGAGTAGAACTGGGAGTCAGCCACTTGGACAAACGGGCTACTGGTGCTTCGTGGTGGCTTTCAGGCTCATTGAACAACTACTGGTCGCAGGTAAGTTTTTTCGGCCAGACGTCGTTCATCAACTTTCCGATTGCAGATTACTTCAGGAAGCAGAACGTCTTTGTTCGCAGCCCCTATGTGCCGCCGTTCTCGGCTACGCTGGTCGCCGATGTGCATTCTCACGGGTTGCACTTCATCCCCGATATTTACTATACGTTCGGCAACTTTTATAACACCGGCGGATGCGTTGATCTGCAGAACGCCGTGCCGATTAACGAGTACATGCAAAACGTCGATTGCACCTCCGACGCTGCAACCATGACTCCGGGTGGCGCCGGCGTCAATCCGGTTATGGCGCCGGAACGGCACGGAATGGCATATTGGAAAGTAAATACAACGCTCGTGAAAGAACTCGGGAACCATTACTCGGTCGGCCTGCGAGTTACGAACTTGACTGACGCACAGTCCGACTATGCGTCCGGAACGATACCCTGCTTCAACGCTCCCGATCCGGCCCGGTCAGACGGCGCGGGAACGGGCTGTGGATCATTTAACGGCCCGCGGTCCGGAACGCCGCCCCAACAGCCGTCATACATTTACCAGAATCTGACCAACGATCCGCGCCGCATAGAGTTCTTCGTAAACTACAAGATGTAAAACAGGCGTTCAACTGGAAAGGGGCGCGCCTAACGGCGTCGCCCCTTTCCGCATAAAGACGGGCAACAACGTTTACCGCGACGCAGTAAAGGCTGTGGTTCTACTGTAATACAAGCGCCATGATCGTTTCTCTGGTGGCTGCAGTTCTCGCGCAAGCTACACCGTCGCCTGCGCCGTCGCCCAGTCCGACGCCGCTGTACCTGGGTAACCCCGCCGCGCAGATGCGGTTGGAACAACACGCGCTCGGCATCGATCCGGACGGCAATGCGCGCTGGCTGGTAATCGTTCGATTCTTCGACGCGACGGGCAAGCCAACACGCATCATGAAAAACAGCGATTTGAACTACGTTCAAAGCCGCGGACAATTGCAGTGGCAAACGCGTATGCGCTATGGCTCTCCTGCGGCGATCGTCACAACTCCGCAGGACGGGCCCGTAGCGATGACCGTCACGGCAAACCTTCCCAAACTGCCGGCCGCTGTGGTGCACACTGACACGCGACGATGGATCGGCCCTCGGGTCATCGCAAGAGCCCAGGGCCCGTCGATGGTTCAACTCGGTTGGTTCCCCCGGGAAGAAAAATCGAACGTACGCATTATTCGCATCGATGCTACCGGTTCGCAGCGCAGTATCGCGGTAATGCCTGCGCCAAGCTCGACGTTTCGCGACACCTCCGTCTTGCCGAATCACTACTACCGGTATATCGTGAAACGCGCTGAAGGCATCACCGCAGTTCCTGCCGTCAGAACCTTCGCCGCCCCACCGCGAACCTCAATCGGCGCCGCGAGCGGCAAGGCGATGTGGTTGTTCTTTTCTACGAATCCCTACGACGACAATTATTATGCCAAAATCGATCCTCAGCGAATTGTGGATAGAGCGGTCAAAGCGGGGCTGCATTACGTTGAATTGCGCACGGCGTACGGCGAGTACTGGCAAATAACGCCCGAAGCGCGACCGACTATCGATGCGATCATCGACGGTCTTGCGTCGCGCCATATCGGTGTTGTCGGGTGGACCGTTCCGCGGCAGGCGAGCTACGAAGATTTGCTTATGAGCGTTAAGACCGCATATTATCGGACGAGCCGCGGAACTCGGTTCACGGCGCTGGCGCTGGATTTGGAACGTGGCGAAGAGTTCATGCACGATTGCCCGGTGGGTTGCATGGCGATCGCCGACTACTCCCGGCGCTTGCGCGCGGCGCTGGGAAGCCGCTATACCATCGTTGCCACGATCGAAGATCCTTTTTTGGAACATCTTGACGAATCCAAATATCCATATCGCGCGATCGCCCGCTACAGCGACGTGCTTCAGCCGATGTCATATTGGAGGATGCTGTCTAAAAAATCGACGAGCGTCGCCCAGATGAAAGCTTTGCTGCGTGGCTCAATGGAAAAAGTGCGTGCACTCTCGGGACGCGCAGTTCCCATCAGCATCGGTGGGCAGACCAGCAAAGAAGGACCACGAGGCTTTCCCCCGGCCGAGGAAGTGTACGCCAGCCTCGAGGTCAGTCGCCGGCTTGGCGCCATCGGCGAATGCTTTTTTGATTGGGATGGAACGCAGCCATATCAGTGGGAGGCCATTTCCCGCTATCGCTGGTAAGGCGCTACGGTGATCGTCTTCATCCTCAGACGGTTTGCGCAAAGCGTCCCGACGCTGCTCGGAGTCAGTCTTCTCACCTTCCTGTTGATTCACATAGCGCCCGGTGGTCCCGCGCTCGCCCTCGGCGGTGAAAAGGCAACCCCCGCTCAAGTTGCCGTTATCACGCACACGCTCGGGTACGACCGGCCCCTGCACGTCCAATACGGCATCTGGATTTGGGCGCTGCTGCATGGTGACTTGGGATACTCATATGCGCGGCAGGCGCACGTCGCGACGCTAATCGCCCAACGCCTACCGCCAACGCTCATTCTCATGGGCAGCGCTCTGGTGCTTTCGATTCTCGTCGCGGTACCGCTCGGCGTTTATCAAGCTCAGCGGCGCGGAAGTTTGTTCGATCGCACGATCAGCGCCGTGGTATTTTTGGCATGGTCGATGCCGACGTTCTGGTTTGGGGCGATGCTGATCATCTTTTTCGCCGTCAACGCCCACTGGTTTCCCGTGGGCGGTCTACAAACCATTGACACTACCGCCTTCGACTGGCCGTCGCGCATCGCCCATCTCGCGATGCCGGCCGCTACCCTTGCCATCGTTTCACTTGCCGGATGGAGCCGCTACATTCGTGGCAGCATGGTCGAACAGCTTCGCGAGGATTACGTCCGTACCGCCGTTGCTAAGGGCGTTCCGCAGCGGCAAGTACTCTTTCACCACGCCCTGCGAAACGCGCTGATCCCATTCATCACTTTGCTTGGTTCGGCGATTCCAGGACTCTTCGGTGGTGCGGTGATTACCGAACAAGTTTTTGCCTACCCGGGGATGGGCCAGTTGTTCTGGCAATCGGCCGTAAATCGCGATTACGCCACGTTGCTCGGGATGACGATGATGACTGCAGTGCTCGTGGTCGCGGGAAACCTCGCCGCGGACGTAGGGTATGCACTGGCGGATCCGCGGATACGGTATGAATAAAGCGCGCGATCTTTGGCGCACGTTGCAACAAGACCGAATTGCAACCATCAGCGTGTTGTGGATTGGGCTTGTCATTGGGGCATGTATTGCCGGGCCGTTGATCTGGGCGCACGATCCTGCCGCCACGGATGTTGCCCACGCCTATGCTGCTCCGAGCGCGGCGCATTTGCTGGGCTCCGACGGCCTAGGACGGGATGAATTGGTACGTTTGCTCTTTGGCGGGCGCATCAGCCTGCTGGTGGGCTTTATTGCAGCTATCGTTGCGATGTTCATCGGCACGTTATACGGGGCAATCTCCGGCTATTACGGCGGCGTAGCTGACGCTATTATGATGCGGTTGGTGGACGTGCTGCTCTCGGTTCCAACGTTGTTCTTGTTACTGTTCCTCGCGGCGATGTTCTCGGGGAGCCTCTGGAGTTTGATGGTCGTGATTGGAATAACGTCTTGGCTTGGGCCGGCCCGCTTGGTGCGAGGGGAAGTTCTCTCCCTGCGCGAGCGAATCTACGTCGAGGCCGCACGAGCGATCGGCGCTGGCGACTTGAGATTGATTTTCCGCCACATCATACCCAACGCCGCGGGGACCATCATCACAACAACGACGTTTATTATCGCAGGTTCCATGCTGGCCGAAACCGCGCTATCATATCTGACCATCGGCGTGCGTCCACCGACACCCTCTTGGGGAAATTTGCTCACGTCTGCGCAGAGCGACGTTTTCGCCGGCGCATACTGGCTTATCTTGCCGCCGGGGTTGGCGATTCTGTTCACCGTCTGCGCGCTGAACTTCATGGGTGACTGGCTGCGCGAACACCACGGTTCCCAGGCTGCGCCTTGATGCGTACCGCTGCAGCTGGGCTCGTTTGTCTCTTTGTGCTGATCGGTTGCAGTGCGCGAGGCGCTGAAACGAACGATCCATCCGCCATCGTCTGCGGGTGGATCGCAAGCCCGGACGGATTTAATCCGTTGACATCGATCAGTTCGCAGTCAACCATGATTGAGGAAGAAATTTTCACGCCACTGGTCGACATCGGAGCAGACTTGCTGCCGGCCTGGAAAACGAGCTTTGCCGGAGCGATCCAAACGAGCAACGCGGGGAAACGGTACATTCTGAAGTTACGGCGGCATGCGGTTTGGTCGGATGGTGTGCCGATTACCGCAAACGACGTCGTCTTTTCCTTGAATGCCTACAACAATCCCGAGGTCATCGAAGCGCAATCCGCGCGGCTGAAATTGATGACCTCCGTCCGCGCGTTGGATCGGTACACCGTGGCAGTCACTTTAAGCGAGCCTTCGCCGCCATTCCTGACCAACGCTCTGGGTACCGTGCTCGTATTGCCCCAGCACGTCTTAGACCGCTATCCTCGCGACCTGGCCAAAGAAGCGCAGTTCATCAACACCAACAGCGACTTTGCGCAGCATCCCATTATCAGCGGACCGTTTCGCGTGCGCAGCTTCGTTCCAGATGCGTATACCATCCTCGAGCCCAACCCACGGTACTGGGGTGCAAAGGCGCACCTTTCGCAAATTGCGTTCCGCGTTTATCCGCAACAGGATTCGCTGTATGCGGCGGTGGATGCCGGAGAGATTGACGTTACGGACATCCCTCCGAATCTTTGGCGCGTGCACGAACGGCTGAAAGGCCGCCATCGCTTTATCCACTGGCCCTGGAACGTCGTATTCACGTTGCTTCCAAATTTCGCGAACCCCGAAGTCAGTTTCCTTAAAGACGTAACGGTCCGGCGCGCAATGCTGTACGCCATCGACCGCAGTTCGATCGTCGGCGGCATCATGAATGGGCAAGCCGACGTGCTGAGCGGCCCCGTTCCCGCTTTTTCACCGTACTATAATCCTAAGATCCCGCAATATCCCTACGATCCGGAAAAAGCTCGGCGCATGCTGGAGGCCGATGGCTGGAAATTGCGCGGCAGCACGCGGTACAAAGACGGCAAACCGCTGCGCTTCTTATTGAAAAACGGCGGTTCTACCGACGCTGTGGCAAGCAACGTCGTCGAACTAATTCAAGCAAACCTGAAGTCCGTTGGAATTGCCTGCGAACTGCAGAACGAAGAGATCAACACCTTTTTTGCGGATCTACATGCCACGAAGTTTCAGGTTGCACTGCGTGGCCGTATCTTGGCGCCCTATCCCGACGATTATGAGAACTACGATTCACATCAGACCCGTGCCAGAGGCGGCTACAACCTCGGTTCGTATTCCAATCCCACGGTCGATGCATTGATAGAAAAATCGCGGACCGCTCCGTCAGCGCGAGTTGCGCGGCAGGCGCTTGATGCGTACCAAGAAGCCGCCGCCCGAGATTTACCTGCGATTTTCCTGTATTCGAACAAGCTTGGAGCCGTTATTCCCGAGAATCTGCGCGGCTACGTGCTCACTCCCAACGCGCCCGCTGCACTGCCAATGGGTTTAGAGACCTGGGTCAAAACATGACCATCGTATGACCACGGTGGAACAAAAGTGGCCGCACGAGATCGTTATTGTGCGCCACGGACAAAGCGCCGGTAACGTTGCGCGCGATGCGGCAGAGGCTGCCGGACATGCGCTTATTAACGTACCAACCCGCGACTGCGATGTGCCTCTTTCAGAACTCGGCGAGCGCCAATCCAAAGCACTGGGTAAATGGTTAAAGGACAATGATCGATCGCCAACGGCCGTCTTTACGTCGCCGTATGTGCGCGCGCAGCAAACCACGACTCTTGCTTTGAGCGCGGCGGGACTGCACGATGTGTCGATCGTGGTCGATGAGCGTCTGCGCGAGAAAGAGTTTGGGATACTGGACGGGATTACCATCGCCGGAATCGCCCAGCGGTATCCCGAGCAAGCGCAGATCCGTAAGCGAGTCGGAAAGTTCTACTTCCGCCCGCCGGGCGGCGAAAGCTGGTGTGATGTCATTTTGCGCTTGCGTAGTATGATTGACACGTTTACCCGCGAGTATCGCGGGGAACGCCTCCTGATTGTGTCGCATCAAGTCGTCGTGCTGTGTTTTCGTTACCTGTTCGAGCGCCTGACGGAAGAACAAATTCTGCGCATCGACCGCGCGGCTGACGTCGGGAATTGCGCGGTCACGTCGTACGCTTTTGATCCGACAATGGGCCAACATGGAAAGCTTGCGCTTCAGCGTTATAATTTCGTAACGCCGGTGCTGGAAGCGGGCGAAGAAGTCACCGCGAAACCCGATGTGCCCGTTGCGCCAAAGTAGTCACCAACCGCATGCGGTCACGCCAAAGCTGCTGCGCCGCTGGCACTTGCCCATGCCGGAGGAAGGCGATAAAGAGGCGCGCGGCCGCGTGCTGGTTGTGGGCGGTGCGCCGGAGATGCCAGGTGCAGTGATCTTAGCCGCTAACGCAGCGTTGCGCTCGGGCGCCGGAAAGCTGCAAATTGCGACGCCCGAGAGCATTGCACCCTTCGTCGGGGTCGCGGTTCCGGAATCGATGGTGGTAGCGCTTGCACAAACGCAATCCGGCTCGCTGGCAGCGCAGGCAGCGAACACTCTCGCCGAACATGCGCGCAGTGTTGCAGCGTTGGTCATCGGTCCCGGGATTGTCTTTGAGGAGGATAGCGCCGCCATCCTACAAGGCGGAATTACCGGCACTGCGGCCACCGTGATCCTCGATGCCGCAGCCTTAAAGGTTTTAAAAACGGTTCCCGAGCTCTTGCATGCAGGCAATGGGCATGCGGTGCTGACACCGCATGCCGGCGAAATGGCGGAATTGCTACAAATTGATAAGCAAGAAATTCTTGAAGATCCGGTGCGCTGTGCCCGCCAAGCGGCCGCAATCTATAAGGCGGTGGTCGCGCTCAAAGGAGCCCGTACCTATATAGCCGCTCCCAGCGGCGAAATGTACTGCAACATGCACGGCAATGTCGGTTTGGCTACCTCGGGGTCCGGCGATGTGCTGGCGGGCATCATCGGGGGACTTGCTGCACGCGGATCTTCTCCGCTCGAGGCCGCCGTATGGGGAGTTTTTCTGCATGCGCGGGCGGGAGATCGGCTCGCAAAACGAATCGGAACGCTTGGGTTTCTGGCGCACGAACTGTTGGCTGAAGTCCCGCCACTAATGAGAGAGCTCTCGCCCGTGCATCCGCGACGCAAACAACAGCGTTAAGAAGCATATGGAAACTGAAAAAGCAACATTTGGCGCCGGATGCTTTTGGGGTGTGGAAGCCGCATTTCGACAATTACCGGGCGTAGTGGATACGGCAGTCGGTTATTTGGGCGGCACGATGACCAACCCGTCGTATCGCGATGTCTGCACCGGGAAAACCGGACATGCTGAGGTAGTTGAAGTCACGTACGACCCGAAGCGCATTTCCTACGAGCAGTTGCTCAACGTTTTTTGGGAAATGCATGACCCGACTACGCTCAATCGTCAGGGTCCGGACGTGGGAACACAATATCGCTCGGCGATCTTTTTTCACTCGCCGCAGCAAGAGGCGCTGGCCAACGATTCCAAACGCAAGCTGGAAGATGCCAAACGCTTTCGGCGTCCCATCGTCACGGAAGTTATTCCCGCTTCAAACTTTTACCCGGCCGAAGAATACCATCAGCGATACTTGGAAAAGCAGGGCATAACTTCGTGCCACGTTAGCCCGGTTTGAACGTCAAAGCCAGGCCGTCCATACAATAGCGCAAACCGGTCGGTCGCGGCCCGTCGTTGAAGACGTGCCCTAAATGACCGGCGCATCGCCGGCAATGCA
>JALZBG010000109.1 GCA_030947645.1 Vulcanimicrobiota bacterium
CTATACGTCCCAATATTGGGCGCTGTTCTCTTGCTGATTTCCAGTAATTCAGGAGTCTTTGGGAGTTCTCGAATAGCGTATTCTATGAGTCAGTTTCAACTATTGCCGCGCATTTTCGAGAGAGTTCACAAGAAATACCACACCCCGGTCATTTCTATCCTCACTTTTTGCGCGCTGGCCGTTGTTGAATTGATCTTTGCCGCGCTTCAAGGAAATGCTGGATACGAGTTTTTGGGGGATTTGTACGCGTTCGGGGCGGCGGCAAGCTATACTCTCGTGTTCGTCGCGCTCATTGCACTACGATTAAATGATCCGCTGACTCCTCGAAAATTCAAAATACCACTAAATGTTCGAATGCAATTTAAAGGTGAGACGGTCGACTTTCCCATCATCGGTATACTCGGTTTTATCGGCATTTTTGCTATCTTGATTTTCGTTCTAATCACGCATCATATTGGCCGCATTGCCGGGCCGTCGTGGCTGATTTTGGGCGTCATCATTTATGCCATTTACCGCAAGCGGCAGGGGTTACCGGTTTTTACGTCTCGCCGCCGTAATTGGTCTAAGGACCAGGTGCAAATTCTCAAAAACGCCGGCGAGTTAGAGCTGATGGACGAACTGCTCAGCAAACTCAAGGACCGCAGAACCAATGAATTGCCGGTGGTGAAGTTGCCGTGATGAAGGTCACGAAGAGTGCTGGCTACGGTCGCTTCAAACTCGTGAACGGAGTACTTTTCATCGTTTTGGGAACATTGGTGCTCGGCCAAATGCTGCACGGCGTGGGTTTTCGATTGGAAGCTCTCCCGGGAATCGTGCTCGGCCTTGCGCTCGTAGGTCTCGGCGTGGTTCGTTGGCGTGCCTTTATTAAAGGGAGCACTCGCTGAACACTAGCCTGGTGCAAATCAGTCCCGCAGGAGTCTTCTTGGCGCTGCTTACGTTGGTGTGCATTGCCTCGACGCTGTATTGGATGTTGCATCCCCCAAGAACTAAGGCGGATATCCGTGCCAGAGAAGCTGAGACGACCCTTGAGCGGCAGTTGGGAACGGCGATCGTCGTTTTTTCGAACGAGATCCGTTCCGAACATATGATGGTGCTGGCGGCGCGCCTGGCGCGGCGTCAAAAGGCAGAACTGTTGGCGGCTTACATCGTGGAGGTACCCTTCACGCTCCCGACCAACGCCGATATGGAACAAGAGGATCGCACGGCGCTCGACGTTCTTGCCGCTGCCGAAGCCATCGCACGGCGGAACGGCACCGAGCTTCGTACGGAAACCATTCATCACCGGCAGACGAGCCAAGCAGTTCTCGAGCTTGCGAAAAGGGAGCGCGCGGACTTGATAATTATGGGATCTTACCGTGAAGGCAAGTACACCGGAGCGCCGCTCGGCAGAGCTATTGAAACAATCGCTTCGAGCGCGCGCTGTGACGTCATCATTGGCGTGGAAGGTGAGCATGGCACCCTTCTCAGCGATGAAACCGCCGATGCGCCCGCACGTGCAGTGCTTTCCAAGGAGCCGACCGCCTCCGTTAAGGAGCCGTGAACGCACAGGCTACCAGAGGCTGCCGTTTTCGACGAGCAAATAAAGAATCGGTCCCAGTCCCCAGATGATGCTGACCAGAAACCAAACAATTTTCCGCTCGGAAGGCAGGTCGCGCCGGCCAGCCAGATTGAGCCACATCAACAGCATCGCCAAGGGATGGAGTACAATCGAGATAAGCACTTCGAGAATCAGTTTCATTCCAAATCCTAACTACGGCGTAAGTAGCGTTTGCGCAATTCGTCTAAGATCACCGCAAACAAGATAACGGCACCCAACACGATCTCTTGTGTATACGACTCTATTCCCATAAGGTTCATGACGTTGTTCAAGATGCCGATCAAGAGCGCACCAAAAAACGTTCCGACGATGCTGCCGCGACCACCCATCAAACTGGTGCCACCGACGACGACTGCCGCGATTGCTTGCAGTTCGTAACCCGTTCCTGTCTGGGGCGATCCTGAGGAAAACCGCGACATCAGTAAAAAGCCCGTAACCGCTGCGCAGACGCCGCTGATGACATATGCCAGCGTTTTTACCCTCCCGACGGCAATTCCAGCTAGGCGGGCAGCCTCTTCGTTGCCTCCGATTGCAAAGACATAACGCCCGACGCGCATTCGGGTGAGCAACACCGAAAAAACGATGACGATAAACGCCATCCAAATGACCGATATGGGAACCGCATTGAATATATAGCCGATGCCGATATTGGTGAACGCATCGGAGTTGAGCGCGATGGGACGTCCGTGCGACATTTTGTACGAGAGGCCGCGGGCCATCAACATCATGGCCAGCGTCGTTATAAACGGAGGCAAGTTGAGTTTCACTACCGGAAAGGCGTTAATATACCCGGCCAAAGCGCCGACAACCAGCCCGCCCGCGAGTGTTGCCGCGATGAGCATAAAACCGCTAAGGTGCAGCCCGTTGGCGAGGATCGCCATAACCACGCCGGTGAGAGAAACGAGGGATCCAACCGATAGATCTATCCCTGCGGTGATGATAACGAACGTTTGTCCCACGCCCAAGATCGCGTTATACGTAATTTGCCGCAACACCGTGATGAGGTTGCGCGGACCCAAAAAGTACCCGTGCGTAAAAACGTTCACCGCGATGACGATGCCAATGAGCCCCGCTACCGCAAGGGCCACGCGGATCCAATAGGCGCGGCTTTGCCGGGAACGCTCTACGGCGGCATCCCCCGCTAGCACCGCCTGCACGCCGGTCTGCGCCATCAAGCTGCCGTTCCTGCGGCTACGGCGATGATCGCTTCAGGTGTCGCCTGTTCGCGCGAAAATTCGGCTTGGATACTTCCGCCGCGCACGACCAGAATTCGATGCGCCATTCCCAACAGCTCGGGAAGCTCGCTCGAGACCATGACGATGCCGGCTCCATTGCGCGCCAGACGCACCATCAGTGTGTAAATCTCCGCCTTGGAGCCGACGTCGATACCACGCGTCGGCTCGTCGAACAGAAAGATTTTCGCATGGCCCACGAGCCACTTCGCGAGCACCACCTTTTGCTGGTTTCCGCCGGAAAGGTTACGGACTGCCTGATCGGCCCCCGGAGTACGAATGCGAAGTTCGCCGATGTACTGCTCGGCTGCTTTTTGCTCCCGTGCCCGATTTAGGAACTGCTCGACGTTTACGAATTGCTCTAAATGCGCTAGGGTAATGTTTTCGCGCACGCTCATGCCCAACACGAGACCCTGCGCTTTACGGTCTTCGGTAATGAGCGCGATTCCAGCCTCGATCCCCTGACTGGGTGAATGCACTGCCACGACCTTCCCCGCAATGCGGATGGTACCGCTGCTCGGAACATCTGCGCCTGCAATCGCCCGCACGATCTCGGTTCTGCCCGCCCCGACAAGCCCCGCTAAACCCACGATCTCGCCTGCGCGAAGCGAAAACGACACATCGCGCACCGCGGGCTCACGGGTCAGATGAACGACGTCCAGCACGACGGGCCCATCGTCGCTCACGATCGGCAAGTCGGGAAAATGCGCGTCAAGCCGGCGTCCTACCATCGCTCGTATCACGTCAGCTTGGCTAAAATCGGCCGCGTTGCGTGTTTCCACGACCCGTCCGTCTCGCATGACCGTAATGCGGTCGGCAATCCGGGGCAACTCTTCCAAACGATGTGAAATATAGATTATTCCGACGCCGCCCGCGATAAGGTTTTGGACAATGCCGAACAGCTTGTCTATTTCACGTTCGGTCAGCGCAGCGGTCGGCTCGTCCATGACCATGATGCGAGCTTTTTTGCTCAGCGCTTTCGCGATCTCCACCATTTGCTGCTGCGCGACCGAAAGACGCGACGATTCTACGTTGATCGGCATTGTGATACCCAGCGCCGCCAAGGCATCGGTGGCAATTTGCATGGCTTTTCTACGATTCAAAAATAGACCGTCTTGGGGTTCGACGCCGAGGACGATATTTTCGATTGCATCAAGAGCCGGCACCAGATTGAACTCCTGGTAAATCATGCCGATTCCAAGGAGTTCTGCCGTACGAGGCGAGTCTATTCGGACCAGCTTGCCATCGATGAAAATTTCACCCTGGTCCGCCGGTTGCGCACCGGCGAGGATCTTCATTAATGTCGATTTGCCCGCTCCGTTTTCGCCAACGAGAGCCAGTACTTCACCGGCAAATAAGTCGAGGGTGACGCCGTCGAGCGCGCGCACACCGGGATACGACTTCCCGATATCGCGCATCTGAAGCAACGGGGCAGCGTTGCGCGACAGGTTACTTTACGTCACTCTTCGTGAAGGTTCCAACGGGGACGGTAACGCGGGCCGGAGGTTTCTTACCGTTAAAATAGTCATGGATGGCATCGATCGTTTTGGCACCGATTTGACTGGGGTATTGGATGGCGTCGCCGTACATGGTTCCGCTCTTGATGGCATCGCGCGCCTCCGGCGTAGCATCGTAGCCGATCACAGCGACCTTCCCTCCAAGCCCGGCAGACTTGATTGCCGTCGCGGCTCCGAGCGCGGAGTCGTCGTTGATGCCAAAAACGCCCCGGAGATCTTTGTGCGTTTGCAAGATATCTTCCATTGAAGAACTCGCACGCGAACGATCTCCGCCGCCGTCAATGTCGGCGACGATGGTGACGTTCTTGCAATTTGTTTTGATCGCTTGCCGGAAACCTTTGACCCGGTCTTGTACGCTAGTGACTTCAGGCTCGTCGACGATGGCGATGGAGCCGACTTTCCCAGGGATCGCCTGACACATCAGCTTCCCGGCCTGCGCTCCGCCCTGCACATTATCCGAAGCGATATGCGCGATCACGACGCCTTGTTTGGCGGTGTTGGCGATATCCGCGGTGAAGACCGGCACGTTGGCTTTATTGGCTTCGCTGATCGCGCTGCCTATGGCTTGCGAATCGTAGGGCGTCAGCACGATCGCAGCGACTTTCTGCGATATAAAATCTTCAACTTGCGATTGTTGTTTGGAATTGTCCCGATTGGCATCGACGAAGCTGACGCGGTACCCGTATTTTGCAGCTTGCGCCTTCATGCCGTTTTCCATGTCCTGGTAGAATTGTGCTTCGCGATTCTGAATCGAAACGCCGATGGTTTTTGCGCCGTTGCTCGCGGTCGTTGTCGTGGTCGTTGATTTTTCATTACCCTTGGAACACGCGGAAACCGCTAGGATCATAATTAGTACGGCAAGTGAACGCATGCGATTGTTCAAGAGTGGTTCTCCTTAAAGCTTCTGCGATGTTGCGCGGGAAGCGGAATAAAGCCCTGCCCTCGAATACGGCGCATCTAGTTGGGGGCGTCCTTGTCTCTTGTCGATCCGCTATCCGGGCGCAGTAGAGCAGATGGAGGTCGCCGTTGCTTTCACTGGCCTTTTCCGCCGCGATGCTGGGGATTGAAGCATACGTAGTCCGCGTCGAAGCCGATAGTTCTCCAGGCACACCAGCGCTCGCGATTATCGGACTGCCCGACCGCGCGTTGGCGGAAGCTCGCGAGCGCGTCCGTGCCGCGATCTTCAATTCTGGGTTCAACTACCCGGCGGGACGCTTACTGATAAATCTTTCGCCGGCTGATGTTCGTAAAGAAGGGCCGGCGTTCGATCTCGCGATCGCCCTTGCGCTGCTTGCCATCGACGAACAAGTCGATCGGCTTGCGCTGCAAAACTTTGCAGCCTTAGGCGAATTGGCGTTGGACGGCGCGCTGCGCAACGTTAACGGTATCCTTCCAATGGTTTTGGGGGTTCGCAATGCCGGCTTTACAAAACTCCTCGTTCCGCACGGGAACGCCCCGGAAGCTGCCCTCGTCGAAGGCATCGAATTGTACCCGGTTGATTCGTTGCAAAGCGCAGTGGCGGTCTTGCTCGGACATGGCGCAAAGTTCCGAATGCAAACCCGCGGCCCACTGCTTGAAGTCGACGAGATGGCGCACGGCGACTTCGCGGATGTGCGCGGGCAAAACGCGGCAAAGCGGGCGCTCGAAATTGCCGCTGCTGGTGGGCATAACGTGTTGTTTGTGGGTCCGCCAGGCTGCGGAAAGACGATGTTGGCCCGCCGATTGCCTTCAATTTTGCCCGTAATGAGCGGCGATGAGGCGCTGGAAGTGACCAAATTGTACAGTGTCGCAGGTTTGCTGGGAAAACAGCCGGGAATCGTGCGCGCGCGTCCGTTTCGCTTCCCGCATCATACCATTAGCCATACCGCTTTAGTCGGAGGCGGAGCATTGGCTAAACCCGGTGAGATCAGTTTGGCGCATCACGGCGTCTTATTTCTCGATGAACTACCAGAGTTTTCACGTTCCGCAATTGAGGTAATGCGGCAGCCATTGGAAGAAGGCCAGGTTACCATTGCGCGCGCTGCCGCCACCTTCACGTATCCCGCGCGCTTTATGCTCGTCGCGTCAATGAACCCCTGCCCTTGCGGCTATCGCGGGAGCCGGACTGCGGACTGCCGCTGCGATGACGGTGCGGTTGCGAAGTATGTCGCCAAGCTTTCCGGACCGTTA
>JALZBG010000110.1 GCA_030947645.1 Vulcanimicrobiota bacterium
GTGCTTGCTAGTGCACGCGATTTCGAGGGAACGGTAAGTTCGTTTTCAATCCGTGGCGATCGCCGGCGCGAGCTGGAACGGAGCATTGCCATACAAAAGGAAGCGCTCGCGACGACGGCTGCGAGCTTGCGAGAACTGCGCCGCGACGCAGCGGCGACATTGGAGAAGCGAGTCTGTGCTGAACTCGCAGACCTGGCTCTTCCTTCCGGCCGGTTCGGCGTGTCGTTTACGCCGCGTCAGACTGGTCCAGACGGCGACCAGAGTGTTGCGTTTGCTTTTGCCGCCAACGCCGGTCAAGAACTTCGGGACTTGGCGCAGGTAACTTCAGGCGGCGAGTTATCCCGCGTCCTCTTGGCATTGGTAATTGTCGGTAAACCGGAAGCAGGAGCTCTGATCTTCGATGAGATTGACGCCGGCATCGGCGGCGCGACGGCAGCTGCAGTCGGCGTCAGACTGGGTCAGCTAGCCTCGCAACATCAAGTCGTCTGCGTAACCCATCTCGCCGCGCTCGCAACCTGGGCGGATCGCCATTACGTCCTTGAAAAGCGCGAGCATCGTGGTGCGACGACTATCGCGGTCGTTGAACTCAGCAGGCGGGTCGACCGCGCCGCGGAAGTTGCGCGAATGCTTTCCGGAGACGCGCGCAGCGTCGCGCTGCAACACGCAACTGCGTTGCTCAAAGAGACGAGCGCTCAACGAAGCCGGCGCTCACTTTCTTGACGCAGGGTAAGGCGCCAAACTACAATACCTGCGGGAGGCTTTTCATGCGTCGTGCGTTTTTGCCGTTAGCTCTCGCTCTTGTTGTACTCCCCATCATCGCTTTCGCGGGGTCGCGAGTAACACTCCCCGGCGGCACGCCGATGAAGGTTCGCATGGTGGATTCGATCTCATCGGCCAGCGCCACGGTCGGCGAGTCGTTTGCCTTTAAGGCTGATCAGGAGGTCGTCGTAAACGGCTGGGTGGTCATTGCCAAGGACGCGCCGGGACAGGGCGAAGTCGTCTCCGTTCAGCGGGCCGGTGGGCACGGTCACTCAGGCAACTTGGGCGTGAAATTCAATTACATTTATGGCGTCGACGGGATGAAAATCAGATTGTCCACCAATGCAAAACATGAGGGTGAGAATAGGAGCGGTGCCTCTTCGACCGCAACGGTTGCATCGACCATCTTGTTAGGCCCGATCGGGCTCTTTGCGCACAATATGGTGCGGGGTCACGAAGTGGTGCTGGATGGTTCGCGCACGCTCGACGCTTTTGTCGACGGAACGGTTCACATCGCGGCCAAAGACCATTCATTGCAAGATCCAAACAGCGGCTACGCACACTAGCATCTGCAAGTACATCCTAAGGGATTTGATGGATTTTTAGAACGTTGGTGCCGCCTGCACCGACCGGCATTCCGGAAGTAAACGCAACACTCTGGCCGCTCTTGACCAGTCCCGCCGATCGCATGCGATGTTCGGTAATGTGCAAGAGAACATCTATCGAGCTGTAGCGCTCGATCAACAGAGCTTCAACGCCCCACACGAGAGCCAATCGTCGCGCCACATGCACAACGGGCGTTAGTGCAATGATTGCGGCCCGTGGCCGGAAGGCAGCGATGTGGTGCGCCGTGTTTCCCGTCGTGGTGCCGGTTACGATGTATTGCAAATGCAGCTCTTCGCTCGCGCGACTGGCCGCTTCGGCGATAGAAGTAGCGACGTCAATTCGCATGTCTTCCAGACGCCGCAGTTGCAACTCGTGATGAGGATAATGCTTTTCGACCTCACCTGCGATAGTCGCCATCACGCGGACCGCTTGCGACGGATAGGCGCCCATGGCCGTCTCGCCGGAGAGCATCACGGCGTCCGTGCCGTCCAAGATCGCATTTGCCACGTCGGTGGCCTCCGCGCGCGTGGGCCGGGCGTTTCCGATCATCGATTCGAGCATTTGCGTTGCCGTGATCACTGGTTTTGAAGCGCGGTTAGCGCGGGCAATAAGATCTTTTTGCACCATCGGCACGACTTCGAGCGGAATTTCAATCCCCAAATCTCCGCGCGCGACCATGATGCCATCTGCGGTGCTGATGATGTTTGCAATGTCATCCAGGGCTTCATGCTTCTCGATCTTGGCAAGGACCGGTATCGATTTGTTGTGCGCAGCAATCGCGTCTTTCACCCGCCTTACGTCGGAGGCCGAACGCACGAATGACACGGCCACCCAATCCACGCCGTTCTCCAACCCGAAAGCGAGGAATTCGAGGTCTCGTTCCGTCACCGATTGGATGTTGAGTGACCCCTCCGGGTAATTGATTCCCTGCCTGGAGAACAAAATGCCGCCGCTTTCGACCGTCGTTTCTATATCTCGTGATGTTTTGCTTAAAATGCGCAGGGCAATTGCACCGTCGGCGAGGTAGAGCATCTTGCCCGGAACAACGTCCTCCGGCAAATTCTTGTAGTTTACCGACACGCCTCGTTCGTCGCCTGGAATCTCGTCGACGGTAAGCATAAAGGTGCTGCCCGCGCTTAAGACTACGGACGCAGTACCATCGGCGAGTGCACCCGTACGAACTTTTGGTCCCGGCAAATCCTGCAATACCGCGACATGAACGCCAAGTTCCTTGGAGATCGACCGGATAGTGCGTATGACCTCAGCGTGTTCATCAAGACTGCCGTGCGAGAAGTTTAAACGAAAAACGTTTGCGCCCGACAAGAAAAGAGATCGCAAAACCGCTCGCTCGCGTGAGGCGGGTCCAATGGTCGCGACGATCTTTGTTCTTTTGCGCATAACCAATTCCATCGACCGGCGCTTGCGCGCTCGACTTGGCAGGCTCCTGCGCTATCTTGAGCGCAGTTAAGCGGTCGTCAATGATTCGACGAGATCCACACGATGTGCACGCACATCGCCGCTTGGCGAGCGGCTATGTCCTTTCGGTGCTCGTTCACGCCGTTGCGGCGTTGTTGTTTTTTGCCGTAGTCACATCGTCGTCCGACCAATCGGCGCAAGAGGCTAACCAGGAGTCAACAACCATAACAGTTTCACGTTCCGTGTTGTCGCGGACGCGCATCCAACCACGCCCTGCGGTTGCGCCGCAGCCGCATGCACCGGTTTCACACTTTCGCGCGCAGCCGCGCATAGTCGCGCACCAGCCGGTGCGCACGTTTCATGAATTAGCAAAAATAGTTCCTCATGGGCCTTCTAACGTCAAGCCCGTCCCGCTGGCTTCGCCGTTGCCCAATCCAGCGCCGACGCAGCCGGCCTTTGTGCCCCGTCCGCAGCAGAGCATAGCCGCAGTACCCCTGAGCCTCCCCAGTACGGCCCCGATCGCGTCGCTGAAAGCGCCCCCCAGCGCCGCTCTAACCGCAGCGCCCACGAAAGCGCCGGCGACCGCGGCCACTCCCTTGCCCGCACCGACGATGCCTCAACCTTCTCCCATCAAGGTCACTCCCGCACCCGCTGCCAGTGCGCCAATCGTTCGCGTCGCCGCTTCCAGCCCCGTCCCCTCGCGGTCACCCAATCCCTCCATTACCAACGTCACGCCGGGACCGTTGCGGGGCGCTGCGCTGCCCAGCGCGGCGCCGACAGCGATTGCAGCAAACAACAAGGGAACCGCCGGCAGCCCAGGGCCCGAAGCGGCACGGTCCCCTGGGTGGGGCGCGGTCGCAAGCGCCCCGCCGAAGTCGGCGCCACCCAAACCTATCGAAGTCACGCCCACGTCAACCCCGCTGCCGGCGGCGAAACGCAGAGTCAGGGCTGTGGCGACCAGCACCCCTTCTAAGCCAAGGGCCTCGGGGGATCTTAACGCCCGTTTGAAGGCCCTCATCCCCAATGCGCCCGTAACCTACTCGCAAAAGCGGGTATCGGCGGGCGCATCCGGGGTGCACGAATCGGAACCGACGCCGCCCCCCGAAGTTTTGGCGCGCACAAAGTACATTTACCGGAGCGGTTCAATGAATGCACAAGACGGCAACAAGCTCTTTGGTAGTCAATTCCAGAGTGAACGCTTCGTGCTTGCTTACGTGACGGCGTTGGAGGGGTCGACGTGCACGGGCTGGCTCATCCGGTATCCGCGAGCTCCCGACCGCTACGGTGGGGCCGCCGGGCCCTTTCGTCCCGGGTCTATCAACTATCCCGGACCACAGGGTGAGAACGGCTTTCGACCAATAGTCGAACCGGACGTCAGTTTCCCTTGCGATCCCAAGCGGTTGACGCGGTATTCAGGAGCGTCCTCCGGCCAGGCAACAAATCCATAACGTCCCCTTGCATGATGCTTTTTGGCGGAGTACGATAATGCTGTCTCGAGACAGGTCAAAGCGCAAGCTTTGAAGGAGGGCGGTTGGAACCGCAAGATCCACCAGGACAGAAAGATCTCGAAGAAACGCGCCGCTAGAGCGCACAATCGAGCACTTGACGTTCCCGGACGTTCTCCGGAGGCGCGGCGAGATGACACAGCCGAGGAGGGTCGTGCAAGTGCGGCCCTCTTTCTTGAGAAAACGCGTTCAGTGTAGTATTCTTGTCTAGTCGTTTTTTCAAGAAGCGTGGGCAGGTCCCGCGCTTCCTTGTTGTCGGCCGGACGGAAAGGAGGTGCCACGATGTTGAACTTGAGCGACGCTTTCGTCAGCGCGGTGGACGCCCTGTCCACGCGAGGGGAGTTTGCCCAGGTAGAAATCGTGGACCGTTCGGCTCGTCGCATCGGCCGCGGCGTGGCGTTACTGTTGGTTGTAGACAGCGCGCAAGGCGTCGACGTTGCGCTGTGCGAGCGCATAGCCACGCACATCAATGAACGATTGGAAGAGTTTGAGCAGCCGTATACCCTGGAAGTTGAATCGGCGGGCTTAGAGCGGCCGTTGCGCAAAGCGGGCGATTTTCAACGGTTTTGCGGAAAGGAAGCGAAAGTTCTCACGACGCTATTGATTAACGGAAGTAAGACGCATCGCGGGCGTTTGTGGGGGGTGCGTGGCACCAACGTTATTCTCGAAACACCCGGCGGCGAACTACCGTTACCATTGGCGACGATTCGCTGCGCTAACCTAGAGTATGATTTTCGAGCCGACCTCAAACGTGAAAAACAAGAGAGAAAATACAAGAACGGAGCGCCTTCAAAATGAATTCAAGCGAACTGGTCGCGGTGCTTAAAGAAATTGAAAAAGAGCGCAACATTCCGTTCGAGATGCTATTGGAAGCACTTGAGGCCGCGCTAATAACGGCCTATAAACGGCACTTCGGCGTCGACGCAAACGCGATTGTAACGATTAATCGGCAGACGGGCGAATATAAGGTCTATCACCGGCGTGCCGTCGTCGAAGAAATAAGCGATCCAAAACTCGAGGTGACGCCCAAACAAGCCGGCCCCCGATATGAGGTGGGCGATTTTTATGACGAAGAGGTGACGCCTAAGGATTTCGGACGTATTGCTGCGCAAACCGCAAAGCAAGTGATCGTTCAGCGCATTCGCGAAGCGGAACGCGACACCGTCTACAATCAGTATACCGCAAAGGTCAACGACATCGTGCACGGCGTTGTTCAACGCTACGAGCAGCGCAATATGTACGTCTTGCTTGATGGTAAAAACGAGGCGCTGCTTCCCCTTTCCGAGCAAGTACCACGCGAAAATTATCGCATCAACGATCGCATTCGCGCCTACGTGCTTGACGTGCGCAAATCGCCCAAAGGACCGACGGTTGTCCTCTCGCGTGCCGCAGAGGGGCTAGTACAACGTCTGCTTGAGTTTGAAGTCCCGGAAATCGAGGACGGAATCGTCGAAATTATGGCAATTGCTCGCGAAGCTGGAAGCCGCTCGAAAGTAGCTGTGCATTCAACGCGAGCCGAGGTCGATGCGGTCGGCGCTTGCTTAGGACCAAAGTCGAGCCGCATTGCCAACGTTTCCGACGAACTGCGTGGTGAAAAGATCGATGTGATTCGCTGGGCGCCCGATCCGGTAACCTTTATCAACAACGCGCTCGCCCCAGCGAAGGTCATTACCGTCGAACCTTTTGAGGACGAAGGTGTCGCGCTGGTCACGGTCCCCGATTACCAACTTTCTTTGGCCATCGGGCGGGAGGGGCAGAACGTGCGCCTTGCAGCGCGTCTAACCGGCTGGCGCCTCGATATCACCAGCGAATCAGAAGCCCAGGAAGCACGCGAAAGGTACCTGGCTGAGCGCGAAGAGCGTGCCGTGGGGATGGCGGCGGGTACGCCGGACGCGCCGGTTGAACAGAAAGTCGAAATCACCGGCGAGGAAGAAGCGGAGCAGCCGGGCATCGACGCTGATCTGATCCGCAAGCTCGAAGAGTTCAAACGCGAAATGCTGGACCCGTCGCGTCAGGGCGGTGGGGGATAGTTGTCCGGACATGCGTCGGCTGCCGTGAACGGAAAAACCAGCGTGCGATGGTACGATTTGTGCGTCGCCAAAAGACGTGGGTCGCGGACCCGGACGGAAAAAAACTCGACGGTCGCGGAGCGTACTTGTGCTCACCACAATGTGCACGGCGCGTGACGAAGAATAAACGC
>JALZBG010000031.1 GCA_030947645.1 Vulcanimicrobiota bacterium
CCCATACGCTGGCTGGAAAGGTCCAGTCGACGGCCTCAACCTGGGGAACGTACGCAATCGAGCCGGCGGGTAAGCGTTTCGGCGCCATCCCCAACACGTCGAGCTCCCCTTGTGCGGGCGCTAACAACCCTGCGATTGTCTTGAGCAACGTTGATTTGCCCGATCCATTAGGACCCACGATTCCAAGTGCTTGCGCGTAGGGCAACAGCAAGGAAACGTTGTCTAAGGCAACGAGTCCGTCGTACCGTACCGTAACGTTGTGCAAGGAAACGGCGGCGCTCAACGCAGAGCCTTTACGATGACATCTGTGTCATGTTCCAGCATCTCGATGTAATCGCGTATGCCGGGAGTATTTCCAACCGAATCATCGTACAGATTCTCGACAGTCTTGATGCCCGCGCTTTGCGCCAGCGTTTGAATGAGCTTTGGGCTATACTCCGGTTCCGCAAAAACTGCGCGAACATGATTTTGCCTCGCAAGCTGCACGAGCTGTCCGATGTATTGAGGATTGGGCTCTTGACCGGGCGATAACTCCAAAACGCCAATGGTGCGCAAGCCGAATCGATCGTTATAGTACTGCCACGCATTGTGAAAAACAATCATGTTGCGCGCAGGCGGCGGAATCGTATCGATCTGCCTCTGAATCGATCTCGTAAGCTCGGCAAGGCGCGCATTGTACTGGGAGGCGCGAGCCGCGTACTCCGATTTGTGTGTAGGGTCCACCCTGCTTAGGCTACTGCGAATTTTGTCAACATATCGTTGGGCCAGCACCGGATCCATCCACAGATGCGGATTCCCACCCTTGACCGGTAATCCGTCCGTACATATAACGCGGGCGAGTCTGGGATTCTTGGCGTTCTCAAGCGTTCGAGCTAACCACGTTTCCAAGCCGGCACCGTTTTGGACGACGAGCGCCGCTGACCGCAAAAGTGCAATGTCGGCTGGAGTCGGTGCGTATGTTTCCGGCGATGCTCCGACCGGAACCAAGTTGCGGACCGTGACTCGTTCGCCGCCGACGCCAATAACGAAAGAGTTCAACGTTGAGATGGTGGTGACAACGGTATAACGACCCATGTACGGCTTCGACGTTTGGTTTGTTGAGCGGGCACTTGCACAGCCAACGAGAAGCGTTACTGCCAATATTTTCGGAAGACTGGTCTTTAGCGACACTCCGCGCACCTGCCGTAAAATTCCAGCGCATGATCGTCCAGCACGAAGCCATGGTGGCGACGAAGCGCCGACGTGAAACGCTCCATCGCCCCACAATCGACCTCTTCGACGAGCCCGCAATCGCGGCAGATCGCATGATGGTGGTGCTCGGAATTACAGAAGACGTAGGTGGATTCGCCACTCTCGTCGGCGCGCGAGCTCGCCGTACCGCGCGCAACCAGCAAATCAAGTGTACGATACACCGTCGACAGCGAAACTTTGGCCCGCGCTTTGTTGAGAAGCCGGAAAACGTCGGCGGCGGAAAGATAGCGCCGCTCTTCATGCAGTATGTCGGTGATCAGTTCCCGGGGCCGGGTGGCATACAGGGTAGGCATTCCACCCGGATAATTTGAGAATGATTCGCAAAATCATTCTCAGGCGATCACTTTGCGTAGGGATTGCGCGAATACATCGATCGTGCGCGGCCATCAACAGTGACCCAATACCGTTCGCCGTCGCCGCGATGTTTGTTAATTGGATAGCGCTGACCGGAGTGCCAAAGATGCGTGACCTGCACCGAATAACGCAGTGGCCTCCCGCGAGTCAGATTGGCCGGCTGCGTACCTCCAGAATATAGCATCCTTCGGGACGTATCGCCGGTGCCGCGAGGTCGCTGCGTGAGCGTTGCAGTACCGTCAGGATCGACCAGCAGCGAAGCCCGCTCATCCACGGCGACATTGTACACGGGCCGTGAAAGCGGCCAATCTCCCGAAACGGTCGCACCCGGGACCGGTGGCCGCGCTCGAATCCACGGAGGATGGTCTTCGTCGGGTCCCGCAACAAGCCGCCCCCGGAAAGCACTAGCCCGGCCGAACATGTCCACTCGTCGCAGCGACCCTCTGCGTCAACAGTCTGCCTGCTCGCCGTGATAATCTTCGAAGCATTTGTTCATCGTTATCTCACGTTACGATCAGGTTCTTGCACGTGACATTTCGATGGTGCACAAACCTCCTCCGTAAAGCGCTCCGCAGTGCGCTGACATGAAAAAGGGACTCTAAGCGAAGGGGCAAGTCCGCACAAAGGTCAAACAAACCGAGCCACCTTCGAAGCGTAAAAAGTATATTGGGGATGTAGCTCAGCTGGTAGAGCACTTGCTTCGCATGTAAGGGGTCGGAGGTTCGAGTCCTCTCATCTCCACCAAAGACAAAGCCTGGCGTTGCACGTTCCCGCCCGATGGATCCTCGACTACTCCACGATGTTCCGTGTTTTGCTCCGCCGTTTGCTCCGCCATCGGCGACGGGAAGACAGAATCCGCGAGTTGAGCAAGAGCGTGCATCATCGGCGTAACACGCAAGTGGACGTATATGTCCGCCGTGGTGCGTATGGTCGCGTGGCCTAACTGCTCGCTCACCGCCTCAAGACTCGCCCCAGCAGCCAGTAAGTACGTTGCATGAATGTGACGCAAACTGTGAAAAGTGATCCGGGGCAGGCCAGCCGCGGAGAGCATAGGCAAGAATTGACGCCGGATGAAATTACTCTTTCGGATCGGCGCACCGCTTGCAGTAAAGACTAGGTCCTCGGGCGCCGTAACCCTACGTCTAAAATGAAACTCTAAAGCCTGGACTGCGACCCCGGGCAATACTATTGCCCGCCGCGACTTTCTCGTTTTGGTCGGCGTCTCGACGAGCCGACCCTCTGAGTTTTCAGTCAGCGTGTTCTCCACGTGCAATGTCCTGTTGTTGAGGTCTACGCTTTTCCGACGCAAGGCGAATAGCTCGCCTTGCCGCATGCCGGTTGTTATGGCGAGCACGAACAGGGCATAGTACGGCGAGCTCCGTGCGGCAACCAGGAACCGCCGCAACTCGCAATCGGTTAAAATGTAAGGCTCACGTGGTTCGTCGCTTGGTTTCCTCACAAGACTGCATACGTTTGTCGCGACAAGACCTAGGCGCAGCGCGTCATTTATTGCCTGTGATAACGCAGTGAAAGCGACCTGTCTCGTGCGACTGCCGACGCCTTGCCCTTGTAGTGTTCGCAGGAGTCCTTGGACGTGCGGGGATTCACCCGAAGCAGCATGACGACGACTGGATAGTGGTACCGAACCTTTGGGGTGCGATTGTAGCTCGTCCCGGACTCATGAAATCCCCCGCGATGCATGAAGCCCTAAAACCCTTTCAGCGATTAGCATCAAAGGCAACCGAACGATTCAAGGAAGAACAACTGCAAAGCAAGGAACGGCGCGATATATTATCACTTCAAGTAACCGCAATCGAGTCTTCGATCAAGTCCGGGCACAAGAAAGGTGATGACGTTTCGGAACTTGAGCAAAAACTCACGGCGGTAAAAAGAGAGATTGAAAGCTGCAGCCCTGTTGAACGCCGGTACTTCACACAGGATGCTACTCCTGAAAAACTAGCCGAGCTGTTGCGTGAAAACCCACGGGGCATTGCAATCATCCGCGATGAGCTCGCCGGCTGGTTAAAAACTATGGACCGTCCCGGGCACGAAGGCGAACGCCAATTTCACCTTGAGGGGTGGAACGGAAGCGGGCAAAGCTACACGTACGATCGTATCGGCCGTGGAACCATCCACGTACCGGCTCTTTGTACTAGCGTCCTGGGAGGCATCCAGCCAGGTAGGCTCGCCGAATATATTGCTGAGGCAAATGGAAACGGCGGAGGTGCAGACGGGCTCCTTCAGCGTTTACAGGTGCTCGTGTGGCCCGATGAATTTCCTGACTGGAAGAACATAGACCGTTATCCCGATGTACAAGCAAAACAACGCGCTTTTGCCATAGTTGCTGCGCTGGACGAAATTGATCCAGCATCGATTGTCGAAAAAAGCGGCGGAGCTCGAGTGGATCTGAGAGAACCTATACAAGACGGACTTAGCCGCCACTACTGCAGCTGTACGCCACGCTCCTTTATCAGGCGAGGTCGTGGGTAAACGAAGTTGCGTTTCGCTTCTACGACCGCGTCGGCGGCAGACAGGGTTACAAGGCTGCTCGTAGGGCTCGCATGAACTCGGTTATTTGGCCATCTATGTGAGATGTCAGCGATTCGTTTGCATTCGGCTGGGGGGTAGTATACAGCACAACGACGTAACGCCGACCCTCGGCAGTGTCAAGAATTCCGGCATCATGATCTTCAGTGCTGGTCTGACCTGTCTTGTGCATAAAAACATCCCCCTTGCGTAACCCGGGAACCAATTTATCGTTGTCGACGCAGCACGCAAGCATGCCTCGCTGGGCCGATGCGCCCGGTATTAGATCCGACGCGATGAGCGCAAGAAGCCGCCCTGCTTCAGCAGGCGGGAACCGATTTCGTCCGATAGCTTCGGGGTCTTCGATCAGTGGGTCTGAGCCCGACAATTTACGGCCAAGTAGGAACGTTGGCAAACCCAGCTCGTGCATGTAGGCTGTTACCGCTTTGCGCCCCAATACATCCATGAGTTGATTTGTCGCAACGTTGTCCGAGCGGGTTATCATCAATTCGGTCATTTCTGCCACGGTGGCGACGTAGCTCTGTTTCAGCGGCGTTTCTTCGGCTGTCATCGTCTGGTTTGCTTGGCTGATGACGACGCTCCGATCGGGTTGCAAAACGCCTGCCTCAAATTGATGGAAGGCTTCTGCCATGATAGGCATTTTGATGAGGCTAGCGGGATATATGTTCCGATAGGATCGACACTCACCGTAGCGCAAAGAACTAAGGTCAAGCAGAAAGGCGGCGCCGATGCTTTCCAGCGCCGCCGATTGCAGGGCCTCCGCTAGCGTCTGAGTCATCGCTGCATCCGCAACGGCATCGAACACTACCATCGTTCGTTTTTCAATTCAGCGTTCTGTCGTGCCCCGCCAACCTATCCTGGCATCGGGACACGCATTCCCTCAGCGATCGCTTCGCTCTCGTCCATCGAAGCACCATCTGCCATGCGCTGCGCCAGTTCTTCTTCACCAAAGCGCTGGAGAAGTATCGGTTTTATGATATTGTAGCCAAAAATTTCCATGTACTCCCGGCGAAAATTCAATCGAGCCATCACGGCATCGCAAAATCCCAAAAGTTCCGCGGCACATTCTTCGTTGCCATACGTTGCCGCGACGACAGCCAGATGTTGCAGCGTTATCGAGATCTGCACGGGCTGTTGGACCCTTTCCCACATGATGAGTACGTCACGCGCGTACTTGTACGCTGCTTGCAGGTCGCCGGCCACGATCGCAAGGCCCGCGAGGGAGCAGAGGTCGGCGGAGACGGCGTTATCGACCTTTCTTTGCCGATCCAATTCTAGCGCACGATTTGCGGAGGACCACGCTAAGGGAATGTTGCCTTCAGCGAGCTCCAGCTCCGAGAGTCTGGAGAGTGCCGTTGATTCACCCAGCAGATCAGCTTGCTTCCTTGCCAGGGTTACTACTCGTTGAAGGGTTGCTCGTGCTTGCGCCACATTTCCGCGTTCGTGTTCGAGACCAGCGAGCGATGCGAGGACGGTCGGCTTGAGCCTCCGGATCCCAAAATGGTCCGCCAGTGCAAGGGCCTCGTTGTAAGCTTTTTCGGCCCGCTTCAACCAATCGGTTTCTTGCGTAGAGATTCCGACGGCATATGTAAAAAAAGCCCACGCCAGATGGCGCGGATCGTCGAGGGAGCGATAGGCCGACAGCGCTTGTTCAGAAGCCGCGCGACTGGCCGGGCCCATCGGCAACGTCCAGCTAAGCCCGAGAGCGATGCTCGCCGTGAGGCTTGGCGGCGCGTTCTCGCTCAGCGCCGCTTGAGCCACCTCAAGCCAATGACGCCCCTCGCGCTTGCTGCCCCGCCAAAAATGGATTAGTGCAGAGGTGATGGAGGCGCCTAGGAACAGATCGCGTCGCTGATTTAGACACCAGTGTAATGCCGCCCGGAAGTTATCGACTTCCGCTCCAACTTCGGTGCGCCATTCCACCTCCGGGGCGGAGTCCCAGCCCTCGTCCGCCCGCCGTGCAAATCGAAAGCACCAACGAGCATGCCGGTCCGTCACGTCGTCGTGTTCGTGAAGAGAGACGAGCTTTTCAAACGCATAATGCCGCGTCGATTCCAACAAGCGGTACCGCGGTTCATCGCCGCCAATGTCGGCAACTACTAGCGACTTGTCCACTAACGAGGTAAGCAGATTCAGTACATCTGCCGGTGAACACTCTTTCCCGACGCATACGTCCGCCGCCGCCTCAACCGTCCAGCCGCCGCGGAATACGGCGAGTTGGCGCAGCATACTTTGTTCCGCAGCGCCAAGCAGGTCGTAGCTCCAGTCAATGAGCGCACGCAGTGTTTGATGGCGCGACAGCGCCGTTCGGCCGGAACTGGTCGTCAAGATGAAGCGATCTTCTAGTTGCTTAGCAAATTGCTCCAGGCTGAGTGCTTTGATGCGCCGTGCGGCCAGTTCAATAGCGAGTGGAATCCCGTCAAGGCGTCGGCAAATATCGGCAACAATCCACGCATTTGAATCAGTGAGCACGAAGGTACGCTGCGCGGCTTGTGCCCGAGCAACAAAGAGTGCGACGGATCCGAACTCAAGCGCCGCGTTCGCAGTGAGCGCCTTCGTGGGCTCAGGCACAGCAAGCGACGGCATGCGATACGCGTGCTCGCCGTCAATTCCTAATGCCTCTCGGCTGGTGGCTAAGAGAGTGACGTTGGGACAGGAGCGCAGGATGTCGTCCGTTGCATGACTGACGGCGTCAACGACATGCTCGCAATTGTCAAGGATGATTAGCGTGCATTTAGCCTTAAGCGCCAATAAGATGTGGTCGATGAGCTGACCTGAACCGTTTATATTATGCACGTTGACAGCCGCCGCAATAGCGGCGGGAACGAAATTTGGGCTTACTAGCTGGGCAAGATCAACAAACCAAACGCCGTCGGAATAAACCTCAAGCAGATCCGCTGCAACCTGGAGCGCAGTGCGAGTCTTTCCAACTCCACCTGCACCTACGAGTGTGACTAGTCGAGCGCTGACTAAGGTTTGTTTGATTTCGGAAACTTCGTCTTCTCGCCCAACAAAAGCGGTCAGTTGAAGAGGCAAATTATTGGGCGCTACATCGAGCGACTGAAGGGGTGCAAATTTGCTCGGCAGACCAAAAGCGACCAGTTGATAAACACGTTCGGGTGTAGTTGAATCTTTCAGGCGATAAAGTCCCAGGTCAACCAGCGACGTTTCAGGCGGCATGTCCGCTTTCATTAGGTCGGTAGCCACGGCTGAGAGAAGAACCTGTTCACCGTGGCCGATTGCCAGTAATCGAGCTACGCAGTTCACGGTCGGACCGAAATAATCGCCGTTCCGCTCGTCAGCGTGCCCAGCATGCACGGCCATGCGGATCCGCAAACCGCCCATTGCGGACCAATCCTCGGCCTTTATTCTCCTTTGAGCGCTTAGTGCTGCGTCCACAGCCTGCGGCACGGTCGGAAACGCGGCGCAGAATGCATCTCCAATGGTTTTGAAAATGTAACCACCGTGGCTCGTTATTGAATTAGCCATGAGAAAATCATGTCGGCGGACTGCGGCTTCCATGGCGTCACGATGGTCATGCCAACGCTGCGTGCTGCCTTCGATGTCCGTAAAGAGAAAGGCGACCGTACCGGAGGGTGCGGCCGTTGCGTTTTGCCGGGGTGCATCGCCAGACAATCTAGGTTCGTTAGCAGCGGACGCTGAGGCCTCATCGGACTTAGCGATGTGCGCCATTTTACCGCTATTCGTGGGCCCTTTGGTGCGGCCTGCGAACCATGACATCATTAGCAGAACGTTTTTGGGGCCGAGCGGTTGTGCAAGCGCCGCATAAAGAATCTAGTCAGTGTTTTTGTCGCCGAAGGCGCAGAGGGTGTTTTCGGATTCGATCCCGTTGGGCTCTCGTACGCTGTACTTCGTTGGGAATCGCAAGGCCTCGCACCAAGGTGCGCAGTTACTGGCGACGCTCGCTGTGACGTGAGCATCATCGACCCATTGCCGACGATCAGCGAGCGCCAAGATCTAAAGAAGCATTAGACTGCAGCCCAAAGCGCGTCGTGCGCGCACTCTTAAAACCATCGCCGCGTCTGAAACTCGGGTCGGACGACTATTTCGAGAGCTAGATTACGTTCAGGATCAGCGCTTCGTCCTCAGTACGCCGGCAATGTCGGCAATGCTCTTGAGCGGGCCGACACCGTTCGCATAGTGCGCAACCGCAAGACGTCTGCCGCGCTTCGTCTCCATGATCCGGCGATTACTTGCGCCTTAAGGCGGTGCTATCTAGGGTCGTGCCCGTTTTCGGAAAGACGTGGCCCTTTGCGGGCAGGGAACGTCCCGTGCCAGAGAGCGAACCGTTTACACCCAGCACCGGCAGAGCTGCACGATATGCCGGCCAATTCGTGCTTCTGCTCATTTGAGTCAGCAGCGCGACCGCTGCGCGCGGCGCGGCGCGGCTATCTGGGGAGCCGCTGCCGTTTGTGGGGAAATCAAACACCGCAGGCGCCAGATGCATCGACTCAACGAGCGTTTTGCGCTCCGCGGAAAGCGCGCCCGCATTTGTCCGCTGTCCTTTTGTCAGCCCAAATAGTGAGAGACTCGACTTGGCTCCCAAGTTTAAGCTGACTTTTAAAATGAGTTTCGCGTACTCGGAATATGGCGGCGAGCAGAGTTCGGCAGCGCGCGTACCGGCAGCGTTCAAATGGAGTGCGGGCAGTTTACCGCGCGGGTTTGGCGCCAACGAGCGATCTTGAAATCGTAGCATGTGTATGATGTGTGGCGGACGTGAACTTCATCCACATTCGGATCGCTCAACAAGTGAGCAGCCAGAGCCGGTGTTCGGCCTGGCGCAGCAATCACGGCGTTCGATATCTCGCCAGCATTATTGTAGGCGCGTAAGATGAGTTCGCGAGGGGCAAAATCTTCGGGAAAGGTGTCGAGGGGTTCGTATGGTCTGCAGTCGCGCGCGTGCACGAATATAGGTCCGACCTCCGCGTACGGGTTTCGATCGCGAAGGGGTTGATAAGAAAGAAGGATTAAGTCCTCGGGCGAGGTTGGTATTCGCAGGCAACTGCGGCAGGGAGCCTGCTCCGACTGAATATGAAGTATATGTCCGAAGTCGTCCCTCATCGTGCTACGTGCGCGATCGGCGACGCCCTGCGGAATGGGAATAAACTGCAAGCTAATCGTTGTCGAGGCCGCCGTCGGCGCCGCTGTTGTATTCATGTGGCCAGCCTACAACATCTTGCATGGTCGCGCTATCGAAATCTTGCGGTCTGCTCTGCCTCGAAGGCAGCATGGTTGTCCTTGCCCAGGTTAAAATCAGAGCTAGTTTGCTCGAACCATTCGGCATCGTCGGTGCAATCGGAATCTCTGCAAATCTAAGCCTACCAACAGAAATGCCCTCCTGAGCTTATCGAAGGATAAAGATATTAAAGTGACCGTCGCTTAGTCTTTGGGTGCTTGGCGCGATTGGCAGCGTTCTTCCCGGATTCTAAGAGCGCCGTGCGCACAAGTGCTCGCGCCGTCCAGCTCGACACCTCAACCGCGCTCTCGGGATCAAGACCGCGTACGTCGCGTAAGACGATAAGTGATTCTGCACCAACGCACAGGGAAACGGCTGAAACCAAGAGTGCAAATTCACGTTGCGTTAGTTGACTGCGCGCCGGTTGCAATGCGCCTTCGATCCAATCGACGCGCCGGCTGCCCCGAACCGGTGTGGTGCGCTTTTCCGAAGGCTCACCGCTGCGCTCGATCGTGAGACGAATCATCGTGCGCAACAGGTCCTCGTTAAGAGCGGCTTCACGTTGCATGGTCCGTACGACAGCATCGATTCGCGCTTCGGCGTTTCCCCCGATCTTTTCATACGACAGCTCGACTGAAGGGCGTAAGAGTTCAAGGGCCGCCTCCGTGAGTAACTGTTCTTGACTCGGGAAATACCGGTACGCAGTTCGCCGTGAGACATCCGCGGCATCGCCCACCTCGGCTATCGTGGGGCGCCTTCCCGCCCGCATTAGGCGAACAGCGGCATTGAGCAAATCCGTGCGAGTCCGCCGCTGCCGGTTAGAGTGCTTGACCCCTTGACGTGGGTTCTCCACCGCGTTAGTATACGGCTATGCCGTTATGACACTCCTGTGCCATTATGGCACGAGAGCGCCATTCAAGTCTTTAACCGGTTGAAAGGGAATCCAATGCTCAATCGACAGCTCATACTATGTCTTGCAGCAGCAACTGTTATTTCAGGGTGCGGCGGGGGAAGTAACGAGTCCCCACTTACGCGTGGAGGACCCCACACGTGGCAGCTTGTCGCCGGGGCTTCTAGTCAACAAGAAGCGCTGCAATCGCTAAAGTTCTATCAAAACGCGTTGACCATCGACGCCGGTGATACGGTAACGTGGGCGTTCCCGACCGGTGAACCGCACACCGTCACATTTTTGGGGCCGCGTCCTGCGCCGCCCCCTCCCACCGATCCAACTGCGCGGTTGCCGGCCGGAGGCTCGAGTTACGACGGAACTGCGTACACAAGTTCGGGCTTCGTGTTACTCGGAAAGACGTATTCGCTGAGGTTTCCAACACCCGGGACATATAAATACCATTGTCTTTTACATGGCCCGAGCGGCATGACGGGCACCATCGTCGTCCAAAACGCCGGGGCACCCTATCCTACCGCGCAGAGCGCGCTGAATGACGCTGCCCAAGTTAAGATTCAATCCGACCTGGCGCAAGCGCTCGGCGCAGTCGGACAATTTCCCTACATCACCGACGGCCCACACGTTGCCGCCGGGTTAGCTCCCGGTTTGAACACAGGCATGCCAAGCCCGCTGACGGTCTTGCGTTTCTTGAGCGGCGGTGACCTGACCAAGACCACGGTGACCGTCGCAGTGGGATCTACAATTCAGTGGACCAATCTTTCTAACAACGCGCCGCACACCGTGACATTCGGGCCCGTCGGGCAACCATTTCCAACACTGAATCCATTCTCGCCTCCGTCAGGCGGCAATACATATGACGGAAGCGCGATGGTGAACTCGGGCGTATTGTTTCCCGGAAAAAGTTTCTCCCTGACTTTTACGAAGGCCGGAACGTACACCTATCATTGCATATTCCACGACGATACGGAGAACATGATTGGCACCGTCGTCGTGCAATAGATTCAATGGATTCAAAGGACTCGAAAAGGAGACTCACTATGCGTCAATGCGCGCTCCTTTGGCTTGCCTCGGTGGTCCTCGCTACAAGCTCTGGTATAAACGTAGCGGAAACTCCGCGTGCCGTAACCCGCCGCGCGGACGCGAACGCCCGAACCTTGCTACATCAACGTGTCAGAAGTTTTCCAAAAACGGACGACGTGCAAGTCGATATCATTCGCGAGTTTTGCAACGACGAGCGTGGCCTTGGAACGCTTGGCATGGGCGACGGCCCTCTGGAGCTGTGGCCGGTTATTCAGATCATGTTTCTTCCCGGTTTCAATCTCTTTGTATGACGCAATCAAGGAGCGCACCAAAGCTGCTCTTGCCGCCTACAAGGCGCGAGGCGGCAAGCTCGGTGCTTCCTTGAAGCAGTGTCGGAATCTAACCGCCCTGAGCCGACGCAAGGGAGCAAGGGCGGCAGGCTAGCCGCGAAACGTGAGGCTGACGAAGCCTATGCCGATATAGCTGATGACATTAAAGAGATGCGGAAGCGTGGCCTATCGTTGCCGACATCGCTTGTCGTTTGAATGAGGTGGGCCACACGACTCGACATGGGAATCCTTGGAATCCGATGCAGGTTAGGCGCGTGCTTGTGCGCTGAGCTTTGGATTCAGCTTATGCAGCTTCTGACATTGGGTCAACGCCAACCGAAACCCAATCTTGCTCCGGACCTCCAAGCGCAGTCACGAAATGGCGTACGATATGACGGTCCCGCCGGTGGTGCAAAAGGTATTCTATCGCTCGTTGAAGCCCGACTAAGCCGCCGCACCAGGTTAGACGGTGGAAATGTTCTAACGACCCTTTATGGAGGAGGTCTGACACGTTAGAATACGCTGATGTGCCGACCGGCATGAGCGACCGGCTGTTCGCGCGTCTTTGAAAGGAGCATGATATGGCCCTTTCCCAAAAGGCAGGTTCACCTGCGCGCCGTGCGCTTCGCGTCATCGTTGTGATTGCATTCGTAACCTTCGACATCGGCACAACCCTGCCGAATGTGATCGTCGGTCCCCAAATGACTGTGGTTGCAACCGCTGTTATACGCGGCAAATATTGGATCCTTACCCCGACGTCAGCAGTTGCCGTAAAGGCAGGGCTGAGGCCCGGCGACCGCGTCGATCCGACTTCGTTGTCTCTGTACGGCCGGCTCATCATTGGTAACAATCGTGCTTTGCGTACTGATGAATCGCTATCGCTTACAGTTATGCGGGGCGCCCAGCGGCACGTCATTACGATTCATGCGCCGCGGGAAACGCCTTGGTACTTCGACCCTGTCGCGTTCGTCAAACGCATTACCGCCACGATATTTGTATTGGTGGGCGCCGGACTCGTGCTGCTGCGGCCCTGTCGCATGACATGCGGGTTTTTCTTGTATGCGCTCGGCACTACCAACGGCTCTCCGTTTATTTTGGAAAGTCTACCTCCTGCGGCCTACGCAACGATTGCCCTTCTGTTGCACGCTTTTGCTTTCGTCGGGCCCGCCGGATTGCTGATCTTCGCATGCCGCTTCCCCAACGATACCGCTTACGGTTGGCGCGCGCGCATCGAGCGATTGGCGCCTCCCGCCGCGGTGCTTTTGCTGCTCGTCAATGCTTTAGACTATCTGACCCTCATATCGCCTTCGAGTTCTTCCGGAATGTGGGACACGCTAGCAACTGTTCTCAACGTCTGTGCGCTTGCTTTGAGTATTTTCTGCCTGCTCGGCGCCTATTTTTACGTCACCCAAGCCGAACGCCAGCGCCTCAAATGGATCGTCGCAGGCTTCGCGATCGCCTTTGCACAGCAAGCTTACGCGCAGGGGTATGGATATGGAATATTCAGTTGGCCGTCATCCTGGAACGCCGCCGACTACACATACGACATCCTAGACGGGCTACAGATCTTCGTTCCAGCAACGGTCGCGTATGCGATTCTCCGCCATCGCGTCTTGGATGTCAACTTCTTCATTAGCAGGGCGCTTGTTTACGGTGCGCTCACTTCGCTACTTGTCGCGGCCTTCGCATTGGTCGACTTGGTTTTCGTTCGCAAGCTGACGTCCACCGGGCTCGGCTTGGCAACGGAATTGATCACGGCCATCGCATTAGGATTTTGGCTTAACGCGTTACATCACCGCGTTGATGACTTCATCGACCGTGTCTTCTTCCGTAAGCGCCATGCCGCGGACGAAAAGCTGGTACAGTTATCGCGCATGTTAGCACATGCGCATTCCGAGAAAACGGTCAGTCAGCTGTTAGTTGAAGAGCCGGTTGAAACGCTGGCTTTAGTTTCAGGCGCGCTCTTCTACAAAGCCCACGCGGTTGGCTACGAAAGGCAAACGTGTATTGGCTGGACAGACGGCATTAGCGGGACGTTGGCGGACGATGATCCGGTTGCGCTATCTCTATTGTCCGATCCGACACCCTTTGATCTCGACGATGTACGATGGAGCCGTAGCGCGCTACAAAGCGGCGGTGCACGGCCGAGCTTCGCCGTTCCGATTATGGTCCGCAACGAGCTCATTGCTATCGCGCTCTATGGCGCACATTCTAATGGCGCCGATCTAGATCCGGACGAGAAGCGCTGCCTCGCTAATCTCGCGGTCGGCGCAGCCGCCGCGTACGACCACATCAAAGCGCTCGAGTGGAAAGATAGATGTGAAGCGGCGGAACGCGACAAAGATCGCCTTCATATGCAATTAGCAGCGGGCGCGCGAGCTTAAACCCAGAAGACGCGCCGACATGCGGGCCGCAGTTATACGCAGACCGGGGGCCCCACAGTGCATCGCTATCGTGCTAATCAATCACTCAATCGAAACCGTACAACATCGGCCCCGGCTGTTTCACAACCAATCCGCCAATCTTCCGCCATTATATCGCGCACAGTGACGAACGGGACCGCACCCTTGCGATGCTCAACGCACAGAGTTTCGCATGCGTGACGGTCGTTTGCGTACGTTACTGTTCATCCTTAACCGGCATTTCTTGCTTCGCATGTAAGGGGTCGGAGGTTCGAGTCCTCTCATCTCCACCAAGAAAAGGCCCGTCAAATAAGGGTTGGTTGGACTCGTGGTTCGCCAAAAAATGGATTTGTAGCCCAATTTCTGGAAAATCATCAACCTGATCCGAGTGTGCCAAGCACCTGCCGCCGTGGTTGTTGGGTTCCGGAACTGCGATTGCATCGTTGACTAAATTAAAAACCAATAAACGCGGCGGGCTCTTAGTAGTAGCGGCGGTCCTATCAAGGCTAGCGCGGGTTCGATTCCCGTTGGCGCTACCAACGTCGATTGGAATTCCCTCGTAAAACGGTCTCCTTGTTCGCTTTGTCCGTCGTCTTGACCACATTTTGACAACATTGGATTCAACTGTCAGGGCTTGCTACCAATTGCGTCGTCGAACCGAGCCGCCGCTTCGCGATGCACGGAAGCGAAAACGTGGGCGTAGAAGGTACGCGGTCGTGGAGATAGTGGAGTGTCCGAGAGCATCGGAAATTATCTTCAAGTCTGTGCCACATCGTAGGGCAATGGAGGCAAACGAGTGCCGAAGGTCGTGGACGCGAACGTGCGGCACCCCAACTTTTCTGACGGCGCGGTAGAAAACCGACGGAGAAAGTCGCAGGGTTTCATGGCGTTCCTAATCTGTCGAAAACGACAGT
>JALZBG010000111.1 GCA_030947645.1 Vulcanimicrobiota bacterium
CTCGCGCCCAGAGCCTCAAAAAGCGCGCGCATCGGCATCAAGACCTTTTGCGAGATCAGCAGGCCGTGCACGTCAGCGGGGCGATCGTTGATAGAGATCTCAATGGCTTGCCTTGCCGCGCAGACCGCCGCCCCCGCTAAAAGGAGGGAACCGCAAAAAATTACCGCAGCGGCTTTCATATCTACGGAACGAGCGGCTCCGTTCATTTGTTTGCCTCGTGAGCTGCAAGCGACGCGAGATCCTTCCATTCATAGACGGCATCCACCCATTCGTCTCCGTTGTCGGTTGCGACGAGATCTCCGACGTACTGGGCCCCCAAATGCTCGTAAAAACCGCGCGCGGCAGAATTGTTCGGCAGCACGTGCAGCCTCAGAGCGGTGCAGCCCCTCAGGGAAAGCTTCTCCGCTGCGGCTTGAAGTAGCGCCTTACCGATTCCGGCTCCTTGAGCGGCGCGGAGAACGTAGAGCGTCTGCAAGTCACCGCAGGTCTCCGGCTTTGATGGTTCGCCAACGACCGCGCTGGCAAAACCACACATTGCTTCTTTAGCGCATGCCACGAACGTCGAACGTTCTCGGTCGGCAAGTGCGCCAGTCCATTGGATGGTCCGTCGCTCGATTGTCCGTGAATCAATGATTGCATCGTCAATGAGCCCTCGATACGTCTCCCGCCAACTTGCGACGTGCACGCGCGCAATCGCCTCAGCGTCCGCCACGGTTGCTTCCCGAATCAGATAAGCGGCCATCTGTCGATAGTAGCGCGTTTGTTGCATGCCGATATAAAATTGGCCGTTGTAGGTTGACCGTTCCCCCTTTCGCGATGTCACGCGCCTTGCTTCCGAATGCAAAGGATCGCGGGGCCAGGCCCCGTCTCGTGGAAGCTGGAACTGCCGGTAGACGGACATTTCCCCGCAGATCCGGTGCGGTCGCTCGACGTATACAAACGCTGGGTGGACTGGATTGCAAGATTCGTGAAATAACGCCAAGCCGGTCCGGCCTAGGGTGACTAAGTCAGAGTTAGTTCACGGACTTCTGGACGCTGTGCGCCATAAATGTACCGTGAGACCGCTTCCAAATCCGATTGTGCTATTTTGGTGAACGTAACACTGTGCGAATATTTTTCCTGGGAACTGTCAAAAAAGGACATTACGATACGCCCCCGCGCAACAATGTCATGATCGATTTGCGGCAAGCCGAATCGCACGGATACTTGCGAATCCCGGAAGAGTTCCGCCGAGTCCAGAAAACGAAGGCCGCCGACGCTTAAGTCGACGGCGCGAACGCTTTGCGACTCTTCTTCGCCAACAACCGAATATGAAATTGCTAAGTTCACTCGGACGTGGTCGAAGCGCCGCCGTTCCGCAACGGCTTTCTCGTCTGTGTACTCGTACGATTGGTTCATCCAGCGGTGGATTCCGGCTCGTTCCCAGTTCATCCGCCACTGTGTGAGGATTTTTACAACAGTTTTACAGTTCGTCCCATGATGCCGCGGCCGGATGCTATATGCCTGGAATGGCTATCGGAACATCTTTTATGTGCACACCATCAGCGCTGGCGTTGGAATTAACGGACGTTGCCTCACCGCGCAGTCCATCAACATCCTGCGGTGAAAATCTTCCGCCCTTTAACTTGCTGCCGACCGCCGCAAAACTGCCTGCTAGAGCTCCCAGGCCGCCCGCCATCTTATTCAGCAAAGGATCGTTGCTCTTGCGAGCGATCTTCTCTGACACCTTAACTTCGTGGACAGCAAATAACAGAGCGGCTCCCCCCTTTACAATTGAACTCACGCGATGCGGCGCGCCCGAAGCAAAACGCCCTTCCCGATACGGATTGAGCACCCAGTGGTGAAAACAGAAATACGCGATCCCTAAGTGGGCAGCGAAACGAGTTTTATCCAGAAAAGCTGACGACGGTCTGATTGTGCCGAGCGCTATGGCAAAAATAATAACTAGGCCGAGAAGTACGTTGCGGAATTTTGTCATGGTTTGGACTTTCTCGTGGATTGAGGGCGGCCCTTTCGGTCCCAAACCAGGAACTCCAACTACACCGCCGGAATTGTTTTTCATATCCAAGCGCCGCGGGTACGCTTTTGCAGTTTTGTGTACAACGTTTTTTATGAGCGTGCTTGATTTTTCAATTGTCAGCATCGCGTTGCCGGCGATACAGCGACAGCTGCGCTTTGAAGCGGGCGGCTTACAATGAGTAATTAGCGCTTACACATCATTTTCGCTGGGTTCCTGATGGCAGCAAGTCGCCTCTCGGGCCTGCGCCATCACGGCGCTTTGCACCATAGTGTGCAAGCTACACTAGCGCAGCGTTAGTCCTTTGCGCGATCCGCTCGCGGAGGAAGTTCATCCACGTATCAACTCCATGGCCGTTGCGGGCCGATACTTCAATGATCGGGATTCCGGGGTGCACCTGCTGGATGTTCCTATGCGCCGCGTCCCGGTCAAAATCGACTGCCTCCGCTAAGTCGATTTTGGTAATCAGGGCGACCTGGGAAGTATTGAAGGCTAAGGGGTACTTGAGCGGTTTATCCTCGCCTTCGGTTACCGAAAACAGCACGACTCGCAAGTCTTCACCGAGGTTGTATTCCGCCGGGCAAATGAGGTTACCGACGTTCTCGATGCATAAAAGATCGCAGCGTGCGGGCTCCCAGCCACGCAGAGCCGACTCGATCATGTGGGCGTCGAGCCGGCACTCCGCGCCTGTGGAGATCTGGCGGACAGGCGCACCGCTGCGCGCCAGACGCGCAGCGTCGTTTTCCGTAGCTTGGTCGCCCACTAAGGCGGCGACCCGCAGGAGCGGTTGAGCGCGACGCAACGTCTCTTCGAGTAACGTGGTTTTCCCGGACCCGGGACTCGAGAGAAGGTTGATGACGTAGGTTCGTTCCTCCGAGAACCGGCTTCGAAGTGCGGAAGCCAAATCGTCGTTCTTGCGAAGAATGGCATCTTGGATTTCAACAATCGTTTTCGTCATCGCGTATCTCCATCGCAACCATTTGCAACTCTCTGCCACGTACGATCTCGGGAGTGGACGTCCCGCAGAGGGGGCAGTGAAAATCGGGTATCCCCAGCAACGTCTTTTCATCTTGACAGGTGGGGCAGTAAACGACAAGAGGAACATCTTCAATTACCAAGCGAGAACCTGCTGCCACGCTATCCGCTGAGGCGAGCTCCCACGCAAAGAGCAACGAATCTTTTACGATTCCGGCCATGGCACCGATGCGGACATGCACTGCATCTATATGCGTCGCGCGGCGCTGCGCGGCGTGCTCGGTTACCCCCTCAACCAGGCTTAACGCTATGGAAACTTCATGCACTGTCTTGACTTCCTCGCACGTAATATTTGCCATTTCTCTTAAGTCGTCATTGGTTTAAAATATTTCGTCGGCTTTTAATCACTGCACTTGAACATGTGCGATTTAGGTAGTACCATGAGCGAACAAAAATACACTTTGTCCGCAAGTGTGTGGCCCGAAACCTGCTTGGAGGTACGTGTTGAATGGCGACAGCCCTAAAAACTGAACCGGTAGTCAACGTCCTGTGGATAAATGCGGGTTTAAGTTGCGACGGTGATTCCGTCGCGCTAACCGCAGCCATGCAGCCGAGTATCGAAGAGATCGCTCTTGGCGCGCTTCCCGGGCAGCCGCAAGTCAAATTCTTTTGGCCTCTAATCGATTACAGTCTCGGTGGCGGTGAGTTCCTGAAACCGTATTTCGATGCTCAGAAGGGTGAAATGGACCCCTTCGTACTGGTCATTGAAGGTTCCATTCCGAATGAGGCTATTAAGAAGGAAGGCTACTGGTGCGGTTTCGGCAACGACCCCGCGACCGGACAACCCATAACGACGAGCGAGTGGATCGACCGGCTTGCGCCAAAGGCGCTCGCGATTCTCGCCGTCGGCACCTGCGCGACATACGGTGGGATTCACGCGATGGCGGGAAACCCGACCGGGGCAATGGGTGTGCCCGATTACTTAGGCTGGGATTGGCGTTCGCACGCCGGCATACCGATCGTATGCGTTCCCGGATGCCCTATCCAACCCGACAATCTCTCGGAAACAATCCTGTACCTCCTTATGCAAGCCGGCGGAAAAGCACCGATGATTCCGCTCGATGACGCGCTGCGTCCAACTTGGCTGTTCGGGGCAACCGTCCACGAGGGCTGTGACCGTGCCGGGTACTACGAGCAGGGGGATTTTGCCACAGAATACGGCTCTCCGAAGTGTATCGTGAAATTGGGCTGCTGGGGCCCCGTCGTCAAGTGCAACGTCCCCAAGCGGGGTTGGATGGGCGGCATCGGGGGTTGTCCTAACGTCGGGGGTATTTGCATCGCCTGCACCATGCCCGGTTTCCCCGACAAGTTTATGCCGTTCATGGACGAGCCGCCCGGGGCGAAGCTTTCCTCCGCGGTTAGCGGCCTGTACGGCAACGTCATCCGAGGTCTGCGTAACTTCACGATGGATACGGTCGATGAAGAGCCCAAGTGGAGAAAACCCGGTCCCGTACTAACGACCGGCTACGAACCAATCTGGAAATGACAATTCACTGTCCGTTCAATTTGAACGCTCGCCAACAATGTAAGAAAGGTACTCTGGATGGCCATTAAGGACGTTCCCGCTCCCAGCAGAGAAAGCGGAAGCAGCAGATTGGTTGAGATGTCGTGGGATCCGATTACGAGGATCGTCGGCAGCCTGGGCATTTACACGAAGATCGATTTCGCCAAGAAAAGGGTCGCGGAGTGTTATGCCACCTCGGCAATCTTCCGTGGTTACAGCATTTTCATGAAAGGCAAAGATCCGCGCGATGCGCATTTCATAACGAGTCGCATCTGCGGAATCTGCGGCGACAACCATTGTACCTGTTCGGTGTACGCGCAAAATATGGCGTATGGGGTGAAACCGCCGCATCTCGGTGAGTGGATCATCAACCTAGGTGAAGCCGCGGAATACATGTTTGACCATAACATCTTCCAAGAAAATCTCGTCGGGGTAGACTTCTGCGAGAAAATGGTCAAAGAAACCAATCCCAGCGTTTGGGCGAAGGCGGAAAAAACCGAAGCGCCTCATGCCAGAGAACACGGTTACCGCACCATCGGCGACATCATGAAGTCCCTCAATCCTTTCGAAGGCGAATTGTATCGCGAGGCACTGGTGATGAGTCGCATGACTCGCGAAATGTTCTGCTTGATGGAAGGACGGCACGTTCATCCGTCTACTCTCTATCCAGGGGGCGTCGGAACCGTCGCCTCGATCCAAGTCTTCACGGACTACATGACGCGTCTGATGCGCTACATTGAATTCATGAAGAAAATCGTGCCGATTCACGACGATCTATTTAACTTCTTCTACGAGGCGCTGCCCGGTTACGAACATGTCGGGGAACGGCGCATTCTTCTCGGGTGCTGGGGAAGCTTCAACGATCCTGACGTTTGCGACTTCAACTACAAAACCATGACCGATTGGGGCCGCAAGATGTTCGTTACCCCCGGCATCGTCGTGGACGGCAAACTTGTCACCAACGACCTTGTAGAAATCAATCGGGGAATGCGAATTCTTCTGGGGCACTCTTATTACGAGGACTGGATCGGTAAAGAGGTTTTCGTCGATCGGGATCCGCTGGGACATCCAATCGATAAACGCCATCCTTGGAACATGCACACGTTGCCGGCGCCAAAGAAGCGCGACTTCAATGGTGATTATAGCTGGGTTATGTGCCCGCGCTGGTACGACGGCAAAGATCACCTCGCACTCGATACCGGCGGCGGCCCGCTCGCCCGCCTGTGGTCCACGGCACTATCGGGTTTGGTGGATATCGGATACGTCAAAGCCACCGGTAGTAGCGTCGTTATCAATCTGCCGAAAACGTCGCTGAAACCAGCAGTGCAATTCGAGTGGAAGATTCCAAAGTGGAGCAATACCATCGAACGCAATCGCGCGCGGACCTACTTCCAGGCTTACGCCGCGGCTTGCGCGCTGCACTTCTTGGACAAAGCGCTCGACGAGATTCGGGCGGGGCACACCAAGACGTGGGAACCGTTTACGGTGCCAAAGGAAGCAATCGGCGTTGGCTTTACTGAAGCGGTCCGCGGCGTACTTTCCCACCACATGGTAATCCGCGACGGCAAGATCGCAAACTATCATCCCTGGCCACCGACTCCGTGGAATGGCAACCCACGCGATAGCTATGGCACCCCCGGCCCTTACGAGGATGCGGTCCAAGACTGTCCGATCTTTGAAGAAAACGGGCCCGAGAACTTTAAGGGCATCGATATCATGCGCTCGGTGCGCAGCTTCGACCCGTGCCTGCCGTGCGGCGTGCATATGTATCTCGGTAATGGGAAAACGCTCGAGCGGATACATTCCCCGTCGAGCTTTTCTGGCTGACGAGGTGTAATGAACTCATCACAAAACGGTGCGGACGTTTCAAAAAGAAACGTTCGCACCATGGGTGACCGCGTGGAGGCCCTCCTAAAAGAC
>JALZBG010000112.1 GCA_030947645.1 Vulcanimicrobiota bacterium
GCTTCCGGCACGATGTCGAGAATTTGAACGTCAAAGGTCACTTGGCGATTGCCAACGTCAACTGCGGCAAGCAAAGCCTTTACCTTATCTTGAGCTTGCTCGTTGCCGGTCACGATCAACGTATTAGCCTCGTCGTCGGCAACGTAAGAAGGGTCAGGGACAATCCCTTGCAGTCGTTCAAGAGCATCGCTCGGCTTAAGGAAATGCAGGCTCATTACGCGTGTGCTGATACCTCCGCCTTCCAATCTTCGCACCGCAGGCGCATGAAAAACAGGGTGCGCTCGGGGCCGAGGACGGTCGGTTTTGGTCATCGCCACCCTGGTACGGATAACTAGGATAGAGCCGTCGGCGCGCGCTTCCAAATGCTGTGTCCGCAGTACAGCGTTCAACACTCGATCGAAGGGAACGCTACGCAGATACATCGTTATTCTCTCAGACTTGATCGGTCCGTCGGTTATGATGTTGATACCGGACTCTACTGCGAGCAGCCGAATGACGTCCAGGACATCCGCGTCCCGCACGTTCAACGATATCAACCTATCCGCAGGCCGAGCCGCGCCTAAACACAGCGCAAGCAGCGGCAAGACTGCAAGCCGGAACGTCATTTGCTCACCTCCCCGAGCGCTAGGATTTGGCGATTGGAGAGAGCGATGCGACCGTTTCGGATATCGGTAATTCGTTCGCCGCCGATGAGGTCTCCGACCGTAACGACTTGCGTTTTGCCGCCGAGCAAAATTAATGCGCTTGAACGGCTGCCCGTTACGATTCCCAACACCGAGATGCGTACACGGCGCTTGAGTCGCAAAACGGCGGCTTGCGTCGACACCGGACCAAATCGCGGTGCGGGCGCCGGCTGGAGGTGATTGGCAGTGGAGCGCCGTGGAAGCGGGTGCCGTATGCGCACCGTGGCCCGGGGTGCGAAGTTCGAGTGGCGGCGATGGAGCGGAATGACGCGAAAGGTTGCTGCACGGTGGTATTGGACTGGCGGAGCCTGGAGCGAAATGGCCGCGCGCGAGTGAGTAGGCCCGATCTTCCAGCCGGCATGCGGGGCGAAGCCGGCCAGCGCAGCCACTATTAAAGCACCGCACAACGCGAGGGTTGCGAACCACGAGGGCGGCGGCGATTTCAGATAGTTGAACGACGTCATGACGTAGAGCCGCATCCCCATATGCTCAACCCTAGGGCGAGCGACCAGTCTGCTATATTGGCCTGTACCACCTCAATAGGATAAGCATGAGTGCTCACTACGCGAGCTGGGGGCTTCTCGATACGCACGCCGGTTTTGGCTTCCAGTTCGGCGGCCAGACCCTTCAAACGCGATCCGTTTCCCGTCAGAACAATTCCGCGAGCTTCGTGCTCTGGTTCGCGCAGGGAATCAATGCTGAGTCCGAGGTTTCGGATTAACGCCGCCTGGATGGAATCACCAGCTCCGCGGGTCCCAACCTGACATTTTCTTTTCTCCGCGCTGACGGCATCAATGGCCAATTCCGATTCGATTGCACGCGTCATTTGGGCGCCACCGCCGATCACTTGCGCGGTCCGTGGAATTGGTGTCCCGTAGCAATGAACGCTGGAACGTTCGTGTCCAATATCAACCAGCGTGCCACAGTTCGGGAACACCCGCCGGAATGCAAGTGCTTCGTGGTCGAAAGCAATCACTTTCATGCCGGCCTTTTTAAGCGTAAGCAGTCTACTTTGCAGGGAAGCCTTGCGCACGACCCCGAGCGCGAAGAGGGATCTCTCGCGGTACACCGGCGCAATAATAACTAGCGCGTTGCTTAGTAAGTAGTCGATGTGCGTCCGAGCTTGCACAAGCGCTGCGCGTTTGCGCCGCGTGGCGGACATCGGAGGCAAGTGCACTGCGCAAAGAACCGCTTCCGGCGCGCCGACGCAAGCAACACATCGCCGCTCGCGCGTATGCAGATCTTCGGCCGCTTGCTCGACGAGGGCTGCAACGTATTCGGGTTCGGCAATCTCGCCCGAGGTGGCATAACCTGCGGGGATTTCTCGGGTGGCGACGCCGGTGACAACCGGCCCTTCCGCGCCGAACGTCGCAGCAGCAATGCGCACGTGAGTCGATCCAATATCGATCCCCAAGGGCAACGATCTCTGCCTCATGCAACTCCACCAAACGTCCTAGTGCCCTATGGTTGTGCGCTCTAGCACAACGCTCGGCAACATCTTTGAGAGAGCAGTCCTGTGCAGGCGGGAGATGTGGCGCTGGGAGTATCCTAAACGCTTGGCAAGTTCTGACTGAGTGTACCCTTGAGCATACACTGCGAGGATAACCGTTCGCTCAAGGTCGTTGAGCGCACGCAACGCTGCTTCTACGAGTAGGCGGTCGATTTGCGCGTCGCCGCCGCACTGGGTAGCTGCATGCGCTGCGCCAAAATCATTGTCCACCGCCTCGAGTGGTCGCGGAAGAGCGCTTTCGCGGCAGCGAATCAGCTCGCGGACGGTAACGACGTCGACGTCCAACGCATGAGCGATCTCGCACAGTGTGGGATCACGTCCTAGCGCAAGCGATAGTTTGTCCTGAGTGTGTACCCACTTTGGTTCGAGCGCCCGAAGCTTGCGCGGCGGCCGCACGATGCGCTCATGGTCGCGAACGTAGTGCATCAGCTCACCGATGATGAACAACCACGCATATGCCTCGAATGGCGTGGAAAGGCTAGGATCGAATTTGTCGGCGGCCTTGATGAGCCCGATCATGGCCACCTGCTCTAAATCTTCTCTATCCTCGCACCGCCGGAGAAACTTCTTAGCACCACGCGCGCACAGATAAGCGTATCGTTCTATTACTTGCTGCCGACGATCACCACTTGGTTGTTCATGACTGTCGCCTTGGTAAACAGCAGTTAGTTTTTCGCGGATCGCCTGGCGCGAAGCATGAACTTGCCTGACGCGCATGCCGGTTGCCAGTTTAATCCTGTCCACGGTGTCTGCATCATTGATGTCGGCCATGGCTACAGTGATGTCCAACCCCTCGACCGAAAGTGCTAAGACGTCATAACCCATTGCAAGAGCGCGCGGAATGCAAGCGACCGCGTCGAAGTTTAAAGGAAAACTGGCCAGATCAATCGTCGAAAACGAATTGAGACCCTCTGTCGGAACCACACCCGTACTCCTGTCGTCGAAAACAACGATTACAAGGGATACGGGTCGACAATTCGCCGCCTATTAGAAAAACCTGCAACCCATTACGAAATTTTTTTGTCGGGCGGCGCGTGTCTATTCTTGCAACTCACACGGGCACTGACGACAAACATTTCCGTTTGCGTTGGATTAGCGGAACAATCAGCTAGAGAAAGTCACACCCGTGCAGGCAACATCCTAGCTGCGGTAGCGCAAAAAGGCCGGCACCTCAATGTCGTCCATATTCAAGGGCGCCACCTTGTCCATCGAATGTTCCAGTTTGAACCCGTTGGAACGCTGACCGTTACTCCGCGCATGGCCGAATCCTGAAGCCAGCACCGTTACGCGGACCTTGCCCGTCATATTAGGATCGATTGAGGCGCCGAAAATGATTTGCGCATCCGGATCGACGGCGCGGCTAATCATTTCGGCCGCCTCGTTGACCTCGTACATCGCCATGTCCGGACCGCCCGTAATGTTGAAGATCACTCCGCGCGCACCCTCAATCGTGGTTTCCAAGAGGGGCGATGCGATCGCTTTTTGCGCGGCATCGGCGGCACGGTGCTCGCCCGTCCCATCGCCGATCCCCATCATGGCGCTGCCGGCGTCGCTCATGATGGTCTTCACGTCCGCGAAATCCAAATTGATGAGCCCCGGTTGGGTTATCAAATCGGAAATGCCTTGAATACCTTGACGCAACACGTCATCGGCGTACGCGAACGCTTCGTTTAACGGCGTACGTTTCTCGATTACGGCAAGAATGCGCTCGTTGGGAATGGTAATGAGTGTGTCGACCTTACTTTCAAGCTCGGCGATGCCCTGTTCCGCTATTTGCATACGTTTGCGTCCCTCAAACGCAAACGGTTTCGTTACTACAGCCACTGCAAGCGCGCCCGATTCACGGGCGATTTCTGCAATGACAGGTGCCGCCCCGGTCCCCGTCCCGCCACCCATGCCGGCCGTAATAAACACTAAATCCGCGCCATCTAAAATCATGGCGAGATCTTCTCGCGACTCGTCCGCCGCTTCGCGTCCCAAGTTCGGGTTCGCGCCGGCGCCTAAACCGCGAGTTAAACCGCCCCCGATATGCACGGTGTTTTCGGTCAACGTGCTGCGTAAGGCTTGAACGTCGGAATTGACTGCAAAAAAGTCAACACCGCTTAAACCAACTTCCATCATGCGGTTGACGGCATTGCAGCCGCCACCGCCCACACCGATTACCTTTATTGTCGCTGCGTGTTCCGGGACGTAGCGCCGCGCATCTGACATTTTGTTCACCAAGCCTCCATAAGCGGCATCCCGAGCTTCCTCGATAGATGCGGTTGATAATGTGATCTCTCGCGTTCTAGTTCCAATGATCGTCGAGCCAGCGTCCGAATTTCGCGAGCACGCTGCCTGTCCGTCTTCCATGTCCGTTGGTTGACTCGCGGGGGCCAAAAAGAATCAACCCGACCGCCGTTGCGTATTGCGGCTGCCTCACGGCCTCCGTCAAACCGGCAATGGTCGAAGGAACGCCTACCCGTACGGGCAACCCGAAGACCTCTTCGGCAGCGCTTTCCAGTCCACGCAAATGCGCGCCACCACCCGTGATCACAAGCTCACCGAAGATAAGATCGCGAGGAACGTTCTCGATGATCTTGTTTTTTACCAGACGAAGTATTTCAACGACCCGGGGAGCAACGATGGTACGCAAGTGTGCGGTGCCGACTTCCTTGGCGGTGCGCCCATCAAGCGTTTTAAAGCTGCAGGCGGATTCCGGCTGGTCCCCCGCGGTGCCCCATCCAAATTGCCGCTTAATTTGTTCCGCTTGTGCAGTGGTGGTCTTTAAACCGAGAGCGATGTCGTTGGTAAGAATGTTGCCACCAATTGGAAGGGTCGATGTATAAATGGCGGCCCCCCCACTGTATACCGCGATGTCGGTCGTGCCTCCGCCGATATCCAATAACACAACACCGACGTGCTTCTCCTCTTCCAAAAGTGTTGCCGCCGAAGACGCCAGGGGTTCAAAGACCAAACCGGCCGGGTCTAGTCCGGCACGGTGCACGCACTTTAAAACGTTTGTAATAGACGTGGTTGCGCCCGTAACGATGTGAGTATCGACTTCAAGACGTCCGCCTGCCATCCCAACCGGATCATCAACGCCGTCTTGCCCGTCCACGGTAAAAGCGCGGGGCAGCGCGTGTATGATTTGACGATCCCCAGGAAGATTGATGATCTTGGATGCATCGATCGCACGCCGTACGTCGGTTGCGACGACCTCCCGATCCGGCCCCGACACGGCAACTATTCCTCGATTGTTGGTGCTGCGGATGTGTTCGCCCGTGATTGCAACGTACACATCCGAGATGTGAACGCCCGCCATGCGCTCGGCACGTTCGGTCGCGGCCTCAATCGATTTAATCGTCTCTTCAAGGTCCGTCACGACGCCTTTTTTGAGCCCAAGCGACGGCGCTTCGCCGATACCCAGAAGCTCCAAACCCCGGGGCCCGTCCGCGGCAACGACGGCGCACGTTTTTGTCGTCCCTATGTCGAGCCCGGCAAGCGTCTCGTGCTTCATCCCCGAATTCACCCTTTAATCTAGGACGTCACGCGCCCAAGACGATACCCCGCTTGGATACTATATATTGTGGTCGGGCGACCCGATCCCTACAACACAGCCTTATTAAGGGACGCCTCGAGCGCACCGCGCTCATCCCTTGCCGCCCCCTCTTGGCGCAAATCCGTGACGGCCCTTGAGGATAAGCTGTGAGTATCCCAACATCATTTATAAACGACGATGGGCGTCCCGGGTGCTCGCAGATCGAGCGTCGTTACTTTTTCGATCTGGCCCGAAAGTTGATGCAGAATTGGATCTACAAGTGCCGCCTTTTGCGCAAGATCCGCGTCTTCACCCAGCTCGACAGTGACACCGCTGCGAAGCTGTACGGTCAGCTCCGTTCGTTTGTTGAACTGCAAGGCATACACCACTACTTTGTTTCGGAGCAGCAGTTTATAATCTCGCTGCACGCGCGCGATGCGCGGATCTTCTAAAAATCGTCCGGGACTCAAAGGCTCGGTAAGATGAATCCTTACACGCGGTAAATCGACTGGGTATACTCCGCCCGATTCCAGGACTCTGCCATCGTCGTCGATCAAAGCCGTTCCGCTGTCTGTGGCAACCACTGCGTCGGGTGCACGCTCGGTGACGATGATTTGCAGGTCCGCCGGCAGACTTCGATGCAACGACGCAGTCTTCACGTAGGGAATCGACTCTATTCGCAGTGCCGCGGCATGCATATTCTGGAACCACAAATTTTCATCATCACGCACGGCGGCTTTTCTC
>JALZBG010000006.1 GCA_030947645.1 Vulcanimicrobiota bacterium
TCTTTAACCTTCCCGACGTGGAAGACGCAGTGGCGTTGCTGTGGAGCGTGGTTAACCCGTTTCGTCACGATCAGTTGCTGCGCGTCATGTCCGGCGGCACGTTGCGGCTTTGCGACGCAACGCTGCAGTTGCTTTGCAGCGACCCGCCGAGTGCGCAGCCCTTGCTCTTTTCGGAGAGCGAAGAGGTGCGAGATCCCGTTGGGAGGCGCTGGGACCGCAATCGCGATATACGTCTGGGCTGGAACGTGACGCGCGGCGATCAAGACGCTGCGCTTTCTGAGCAGGCCCGCGCACGCTTAAAAGATTTTCGCGTTATGCGGCTCCACTGGCTTGAGGTTTCGAAGACCCGCACATTGACCGAATTAGTGCGAACCATACTCACGGACGGATTGGCTTGCAGCGGTGCACCCGGTTCGGCTCGCGCCACCCATCAACAGCGCAACCTGGGCCGCTTTCTTCACCGCGTCGATTTGTACGCGCAATCGCATCCAACCGCTACCCTCCGAGCGTTTCTTGCGTACGCTGAGCTGCGTGCCGCAAGTGAACTGGAAGCCTGTGAGTCGGACGATTCCGCACAGGCGGTTCGTTTGCTCAGCGTCGAGGCAACGGCGGGGAAGAGCTTCGAGCACGTGGTGATCGCCAATGTCAGAGCGGGGTCGTTCCCACGATACTACGCACCCGATACTTTTTTGTTCAGCCCCAGTTTGGGGATGATTGCCAAGGAGAACGTCGGAGACGCTCGGGCATCGCGCACGGCAAAGTTCAGTTACTATTTGTATCGCACGAAGACCCGCGAAGCATACAATCGCCAGGAACGCCGCGCCTTCGTGTACGCGTTACGGCGCGCCAAAGGGAGCGTGGCCGTTACCGCTAGCGGGCGTAGCACCAGAGGCATCAACACACCCGAGTTTTTGAGCGAATTGCAGGCTGCCCGCATCGCGAACGTCGTGGACCTCAGCGACCGCTGGAAACCACCTCACGGTGTGACGCTCACCGGCTAGACAAGGCTGTGGCAGATGAGAAACTCATTAGTTTTCCGATGCTTCTCGCACTTCAGTCTTCCGTTTTGCGTTAACAGCTCGTGAAGAGCACGCTCGACACCTCTACCGACCCTCAAGTGGGATTCCGGCCCCCCGGGAGCTTGCTTACCGCCAGCGCATTACAACGTTATAGCGGGCCTTGGGGAATACGGCAAGCCGCGCACCTGGCACGCAGAACCGGATTCGGAGCTACTGCGCAGGAAGTTCGGGACCTCACGGCCCTGGGGATGGAAAACGCCGTGAACGCAGTGATGCACCCGCCGGCAGACGACGTCGATTTGCCCGTCTATCCCGATGCCGCCAAACTTTCCGACAAAAAGGCGCGCTATCAAGCGGCGCAGATGTGGTGGCTGGACCGAATGCTGCGAACTAAACATCCGTTTTTGGAAAAGATGGCGTTATTCTGGCACGGACATTTCGCCACCAGTATGCGCAAGGTGCCGCCCGAGCTTTTGGTCCGTCAGATTGCGTTGTTTCGTTCGCGTGGTCTGGGAGACTTCCGATCGTTGCTTTTGGCTGTTTCGCAGGATCCGGCGATGCTGGTCTGGTTGGATAACCGCTTCAACTATAAATCTCATCCCAACGAAAACTACGCCCGCGAGGTAATGGAGCTTTTTGCCCTGGGCTTAGGCAACTACGCCGAAAACGACGTGAAAAATGCCGCCCGTGCATTTACCGGATGGTCGCTGGATCGGAATAGAGATTTTCGTTTTCGGCCCAATTTACACGACGACGGCGAGAAAACGTTTCTGGGCCGCACTGGAAACTTCAATGGCGAAGACATCATCGGGATTATCGTCTCGCAACCGATCTCGCAACGTTTCATAACCCGCAAACTGCTTACGTTTTACTTATACTCGGATCCAGAACCGGAGCTGACCGAAAAACTTGCTTCGGTTTACGCGCTTTCCGGATATGACATCGCCAAAACCATGGGTACTCTATTGCGCTCGAACGTCTTCTATTCCATGCGCGCGTACCGCGCCGTGCCGAAAAGTCCGGTGGAGTTCGCTGTTGGCTTGTTGCGATATTTCGGCGCGGAGCAAATTCCGCCCGGGACGCCGTATGCCATCGGACGCATGGGTCAGGAATTACTTGCGCCGCCGAGCGTAAAAGGCTGGGACGGCGGCCCCGCCTGGATCAACACATCCACAATGCTCGCACGTTTCAACGCGGTAAACGCACTGGCACAAAACCGCAAGCCGGCGGCAGGAATGCTTAACCCGGTGGCGATCGTGCGAGCGGCAGGGGAAATGGACGCATCGCGCGTGCTTGAGTATATTACATCAACTGCAATTCAAGACGATCTGACGAGCGAGACGCGCCGCACTTTAATGGAGTACCTCCAAGCAAAACACGCTCCCAATCCGACGGCTTTCGGTCCGGAAAACTACGAAGAGCGCATCCGCGGCGTGCTTGCTCTGGTACTGAACTCGATGCCAAACCAGTTGAATTAGGAGCTGGTCGTAAGGAGCTATGATGACTAGTCGCCGTACTTTTCTTTCCTCATCGCTGAGTGTTGCCGTGCTCGGAGGGATGGTCCCCAGCAGTTTTTTGCGAGCCGCAACCGCGCAAGCAGAAGGTCAAAGCGTCGCTCAACTGGGCGACGACACGGTGCTGGTCGTCGTGCAGATGGGTGGTGGCAACGACGGACTCAACACGATCGTCCCGTGGTCCGACGACGACTATCATCGCGTTCGGCCCACAATTCGGATTGGCGAAAAAGACGTCTTGCGCCTCAACGATCGTATCGGGCTCAATCCAGCGATGTCCGGACTCATGGAGCTTTACAAAGAGGGCCGCGTGGCCATCGTTCAAGGCGTCGGATATCCCAATCCCGACCGCTCTCACTTTCGCGCTACGGAGATTTGGGAAACGGCCGCGCCCACGAAATATGTTTCGAGCGGTTGGCTAGGTCGCTACCTGGATACGCAACTATCCCCAAACGTCGCGAGCAAGAATCCCTTCGAAGCGGTCACTCTTACCGAGGTTATTCCCGCAGCACTGATAGCGCAACACGTGGATGTTCCGGCTATTGGCACGCTAAATGCGTTTAGTTACAATACCGGCCGAGATTCAGCAAGTAAAGCTAGCGCGGGACAGCTTTTTGATGGGGCGCGCCCGGGACAGTCACCGTATCTTTCAATGCTCGAGGACACCGCGCGCCTGGCGTTCCACGGTGGTGATGTACTTCGCTCTAAAATTGCGGGCTATACTCCGGCTGTTAAGTACCCAGGCGACAATTTCTCAAAGCAGTTGCAACTCGCCGCTCAACTCATCGGGTCGCGTACCGGAACTCGCATCGTCTTTGTAGCGCTGGGCTCCTTCGACACGCACGTGGGTCAACGGAATCAACAAGACCGTTTGCTCGGTTACATGAGTTCGGGATTGCTGGCCTTCTATCGAGATCTTGCAGCCCACGGTCATGCAAACCGTGTTCTGACCCTGACGTTTTCCGAATTCGGACGGCGCGTGGCGCAGAATGCGGGTAATGGCACAGACCATGGAACCGCAATGCCTCTGTTTGTTATTGGAGGAGCGGTTAAAGGCGGGATATACGGGGAGCATCCTTCGCTCACTGATTTAGACAATGGTGACTTAAAATTCAACACCGACTTCCGAGCGGTGTACGCGACAATCCTCGGTAGGTGGCTGGGACGTTCGCCGGATGGGATCTTATTCGGAAGGTATCAACCTATCGGTTTTGTGTAAGGGTTTGCCTTTCTTTGAAGTATAAGAATGGGGCGTGGGAATTGCTCCAATCTCTTCAGATACGTATGCGCGCGTCGTACTGCCGCTAACCGCAGAACTTTGGTCCGATAAGCGCCCTCTCGACCGATACGTTGCCGATTTCAAGGAAGTTGCAGCATCTCCGTACGGCAAGCGTTCGTTCAAAACGCTTGCGGTGTTCGAACGTGATCAGATCACCGTTTCTTGCAAACGATACGAGCGTACCATTCACGTCGGGAGTAAGACGCTACAAGGTGCAGGGATCGGCGCGCTTTTTACGCCGCCACACCTGCGCGGGCGCGGATTCGCCAGTGCGTTTTTGGGAGCATTTTTGGACCGGGAAAAGCAAGCCGGAACCGATGTAACCTACCTCTTTTCCGACATTCATCCTGCCTTCTATCAGAATTTAGGATTCCGAGAACTGCCTTCTCGGTTGATCACAATGCGTGCAGATAGCATCGCCATGCGAAGGATCTCGGTCGAAACGCCAACGGAGCGTGACTGGCCCGCTGTGTACAAGTGTTTCGACGCTTTGGAGTCGCGGCGCCCCTGGGGATTCTCGCGTACACCGACGGTGTGGAGTTGGATTCGGCTGAAGAATAGACATCACGCAGCGGCGGGACATGGGCAACCCGTTCACCTGGTAACGCGCCGCGCGAATCGGGTCTCCGCATACGTTTATGGACAACGGCAACCCCTCGCCGATGCGCTGGTGATCCATGAGTTTGGCTTCTCCGATGAGCACGGCTATCAAGCACTTCCCTCACTGTTGCGAAGTGCAGCAGGAGATCTGCGCAGGATCATCGGCTGGCTCCCTCCCGACGTCGCGCGCGATGCCTTACCGCAAGGCTCCGTTCGGAAACGCAAAGACGCAATCTTCATGATTGCCCCGCTGTCGTCTGCCGCGAAGCTGCTGTTTTCCCAAGAAACCGCCAGCACGCCATCCGCCGGAGATCGCATTTGGATCACCGATCATATATAATCGCGGGCTAGGAGAAAAGCGAAGTTTGAAGCGACGCGCCTGCGCTCAGGGAGGCCACGCGCGTGCCCAACAACCGCACCGGCGTTTGCAATTTCGCTCGCACTAAACAGTGCGCGCTCGCGGCAAAGATCGTTGCGTCGTCCACGGCTGGTTCCGTTAAGTGGGTTTGGCGCACGATAATGGAAAAATCGCTGCGTTTTATTTTTATACCGACGGTGGATGCGCAAAGACCTTCCCTTTGAAGTTTTCCGGACAGCTCCATAGCCTGCTCGCGCAGCACGTCCAGAAGCACGTATTCTTCTTTGACGTCGTACTCGAAGGTTTCTTCGGTGGAAATGGATTTTGTCTCGCGATCGCTTTCGACCGGACGCCGATCGCGTCCGCGAGCGAGCTCTCGAAGTTCAAGACCACCGGAGCCAAAGAGAGCATACAGCGCGGCACCTTCCAGCTCTGCGAGTTGCCCGATTGTGCTGATGCCGCGCGCGGAAAGGCGCGATTGCGCCTTGGGTCCGATTCCCCACAATTTACCGACCGGCAGCGGAGCAAGAAATGCCGCCTCCTCTCCCGGCGCAATAGCCGCAAGTCCATCGGGCTTACACAGATCCGATGCAATTTTAGCCACCATCTTCCCGCTGGCCACTCCAGCGCTGACCGTTAGACCGGTGCGCTCGCGAATCCGAGCGCGCATCTCCGCGGCTATTTTTGTTGCCGGTTTAAGGTCGCACGCACCGAAATCGACAAAGGCTTCGTCAAACGATAAGCCTTCGACGGCCCGCGAATCTTCGGCGAAGATTTGGAAAATCGCGTGCGATAGCTCTCGGTACCTCGCATGATTCGGCGGCACTACCATAAGGTTCGGGCATGCTTGCAAAGCGCGGTACAGCGGCATCGCAGAACGCACGCCAAAGGTACGCGCTTCATACGAGGCGGTAAGCACGACAGCCCGGCGACTGCTTCCAGCAACCGCGAGCGGTTTGCCCGCTAAACGTGAATCGTCGAGAACCGCTACGCTAGCGTAGAAGGCGTCGACGTCAAAGTGACCGAGCATTGCGCCACCCCGGAAAATATGCTGCGAATTGTTTGCATGTTCCGAATGTCGTCCGCATTTTCGCCTGGGGTTTCAAGTATCGCCGTTTTTCCGCGCAACTCAGGACGAGCAGCCAGAGCGCTAAATCCCTCCCAGCCAATATTCCCTTCGCCAATGTGCCAGTGACGATCGCGATGTGCGCCGAGCGGCACTTGGGTATCGTTGAAGTGAAACATGTGCACGCGCTCGAGCCCGATGTACTCGGCAGTCTGGTAGATGAATTCATCGACGCCGCGCTGCGAATTGATTTCATATCCCGCGGCCCAAGCATGCGCCGTGTCCAAACAAACCCCGAGCTGCGGGTGGTCCAGACTGCGCATGAAACGGCCGAGCTCCTCCAAACTGCCTCCACACAGTTCGCCCGCCCCCGCGGAGTTTTCCATTACGAGATGCACCCCGGCTTTGATATCGCCCAGGGCTTCTTCCAGCAGATGACACACTGAGGCGAAACCCTTCGGCCGCGATGTTTTTCCATAAGATCCCAAATGCGTATTCACGTACGCGATGTTTCCGATGGCAGCCACTTCCAAGTCATTTTTGATCAACCGCACCGATCCGGCACGAATTTTGTCATCTTCGCTGGCGAGATTGATCAAGTATGACGTATGGATCGCACATGGCTCGATGCCTGCATCTCGACGCATGCTTGAAAAGCCCTCTAGCGCCTGACGATCGATTTTTCCCACGCGGTATGTTTTCGGGTTCCCGCTGAAGACTTGAAGCGCCGTGCAGCCCGCATTGATGGCGTGTTGCAAGGCAACGGCATAACCGCCTCCCGTTCGCACGTGAATGCCAAAGCGCATGCAGTGGTTGGTTCTATCTGAACCGCAGGGAATTTGAGCGCATGCCAGTCGGCATAAAGCTTCGCCTGCGGCCCGGTGCAGCGGCTTTCGAGGGGTTCCGCTCAAACGTCGTTCCGGTAATAAGAACCGCGTCGGAGGGGCGCTCGCGTCGTCCTACGCGGCCAATAAGTTGTTCGACGTCCGCTTCGCCAAATGCGTCCGCGTCGGTGATAACGACCAAATCGGCAGCCGGGATATCCAGACCGCTGCCGATCAGATTCGTCGCTGCCAGTATTGAGGGCGCTTGAGACTTAAAGTCGCGCATCATCTCGATGCGTGTCCCCGCGCCATGGACCTTTACTCCCCGCCGCGCATGGCGTTTGCCGTGCGCACTGCTGTCAGCCATGTCTCCGCGCATTTGTTGCACGGGCAGTTCGTAGGTACTCGTTAAGCGGGCAGCCAGTCTCGGAATGTCGCCGCGCGTACGTCCCACAACAAAAATTCTCGAACGTGCGTGCAAGTGATGACGGATGAACTTTTCAGCTCGGGATAACTGCTCGGGAGGAGGCTCTCCCAAAACCCCTTCTAGTTTGTGGATTTTCGTTGGCAGCACGTCAAAGGGCATACGGTGCATGGTAATGAGATTTCCGTAGGCGCCGATTCTCGTTAGAAAGGCCTTGACTTCCGAAGGCGTGGCAGTTGAAAAAACCATGGGGCAGTCCAGTTTTTCCAGCAACCGCAAGTGTTCGCGTTCGTCATAGGCGTTCACATCGTCAACAAACAGCATTGCGCCCCGATCGATTCGATTCCACCATTGTTCGCTGGACAACATCATTGCGCTGCCCATTATGAAACGTATGGAGCCGTTATCGATCCCTTCGCTGACGGCGCGTCGCTGCTCGGGTGAAATCCCGCCGTGAATCTCAGCAACGCCGAGTTCCGTGTGCTCTAGCCGATCGCGGAAGTAGGTGACGTGTTGGCGCACGAGATCGCGCGTGGGCGCAACAATGCAGGCGTAACCGCCCGTGCGCAGCACCTCGGTAACCGCAACACGCAGCATGACTTCGGTTTTTCCTGAACCTGTGGGCGCCTTTAAGAGGAACTCATAGATGCCACGTTTGAGTCCATCGTTGATCGCAGTGATTGCGCGCCGTTGATCGTCCGTCAACGTAAACTGCTCGCCTTCGCGGATGAGTTCGTGTGCAACCGCAACAACCTGAGAGTTTTCATCAATCTGACGCCAGATGCGTTTACTCTTCAGGGTAGCTGTCATGAGATGCCGCTTTGGGCGACCTGCGGCTGCTGGTCTCCCGGGGAGGTTATGGCTGAAGTCAGCGTGTCCAGATCCAAAGGTTCCCCCGATGGCAACAGCATCTCCGGCAAATCGTCCAGCGAGCGCAAGCCAAAGGATTGCAAAAATTCAGGCGTCGTCCTATACAGCATGGGTCTACCTACGACTTCTTTGCGCCCGGCCTCGGCGATCAAACTCCGGTCGAGGAGCGTCGTCACAACACTATCCGCACTAACGCCCCGGATCGCTTCAATCTCACCCTTCGTAACGGGTTGGAGGTAGGCGACAATGGCCAGCGATTCGAGCGCCGGCGTCGATAAGCTGGTCCGGGGCGGCAGCAAATACTGCTCTACCACGTCGCGTGCGTTTGGCGAACTGGCGAGTCGATAGCCCTCAGCAATTTCTCGTAACACGATCCCTCGGCCGGAAAAATCCGCCTCAATTTTTTGCAGCGCCGCAGCGACCTCAACATGGGAGGCACGCGTTAGTTTCGCGATGTCCTTGATCGACAACGGCTCAACGGCTACGAAAAGCAGCGCTTCGATACTTCGCATGAGGGACTGCGTGGTTTGCACGGGTTCGTCGACTTGCATCTACGCCGCGACGATCAAAGGTATTGGGAAAAGTTTAACATCATCGAAGGCGCGCGCTTGTTCGAACCCGATGCGCTTGCGACGGACAAGCTCGAGGATCGCTAAAAACGTTACGATTACCGATTCCCGTCCAAGTTCACGGCAAAGCACAGAAAACAGCGTTTCGCCATTGCCCCGAATATGGCGCATGACATAATTCATTTGTGCTAGTACAGAAACGCGCTCCCGCGGGATTGTCCGGCGTTCTTCTGTTGCGTTTCGCAGCATCGCAAGAAAAGCGTCGCAAAGGCGGCTTGCGTCTATGCGGTACCGCTGCTTCAGGTCCCCGGCGGGGTCGCCGCCATCGCGATAAAAATAGGCTGCCGCCTCCGAGGCTCTCTCGCGCAACGCCTCACCGGCTTCGCGATAAGCTGAATATGCAATAAGCCGGGCGCGCAAACGTTCTTCTACTTGCTCAGCGGTTTCCGCTTCGTCCTCTACAAATGCTCCGGGTAGGACCGGCAGCAACGACTTGGATTTGATAAACACCAGTGTCGCTGCAACGACGAGATACTCTGCAGCAAGTTCCACATCGAGCGAATCCATCAACAATATATATTCGAAGAATTGTTGCGCGACGGTTGCGAGGGGCACCGTTGCGATATCCAGCTGACATTCTTTAACCAAGCTCAAGAGCAAGTCAAGCGGACCATCGAAAATTTCAAGGGAAACCCGGCAAGCGCCGCTGGGGGAATGACGAATCGTCAACTTCCCCGTTGTTCGGCAGTTCTCGCAACAACCGGCAGGTCGCCAAATTCTGCCGGATTCGCCATTAGATGTTCCAGCGCCAGGTTTATCAAGCGCTTTTCATTGACGTATTTGAGCGATTTCTTGGCAGACATGATCTCGAACCATTCCGCTTCGTCGACTTCATGGTCGTGATGAGCGGTATCGCCTGAGAGGTACCGCATCAAATAGAAGGTCACCGACTTCTTGTGCTTTCGTCCATTGAGATAAAACCAGTAAGAGATTTCCGAAAGCTTAGTGATGATTTCCGCCCAACAGCCGGTTTCTTCGCGAACTTCACGCAGCGCAGCCTGTTCGTGGGATTCCTTGACCTCCAAGTGCCCTTTGGGTAAAGACCAAATGCGCGGGACGCCCCTCCCGATGAGGAGCGCGTCATACGTAGACTCGCGACGACGCAACACAAGGCCGCCCGCCGAAACCTCATATTTAATACGCATTTGCCTGTCTCTGATGCCCAGAAAGGCGCCTGAACGACGCCCTTATTACTTATAGTATAGCAAGCACGTCCAAGAAGGACGAAGCCGTTCAAGCAAGCCCATGTCCGGTTGCTTCTTGCGTCTTAAATCGCCGTTCCCTAGCCTCCAGGCGGTTCGGGTACATGGGGCAACCAGCGCAGATCCGGTTGGCGGGCCGCTCGAGTCTCATCGATGCGGCCAACTACGGTTTTCTGCGGCGCGTCCATGATCTTCGAGGGATTCGCTCGCGCCGTTTCCACGATTTCCCGCAACGCCAAAATAAATTGGTCCAACGTTTCCTTGGATTCCGTCTCCGTCGGTTCGATCATCAAACATTCTGGCACAATCAGTGGGAAGTACATCGTAGGAGCATGAAATCCGCGGTCTAGCAGCGCTTTGGCGATGTCAAGCGCACGAACGCCGGTTTCGCGTTTAAGGCTTTGAGCAGATGCGACAAATTCGTGGCGGCAGTTTTCACGGTACGGCGTTTCTAAGAATTCTTGAACCTTGACGCGTAGGTAATTCGCATTTAGGACAGCTAACTGCGAGACCTTCGTTAATCCAACCGCACCGTTGGCATAGATGTAGGCCAAAGCTCGGACCATATGCGCGAAGTTGGACCAAAAGGAACGCATCGGGCCGATGGAGTTCGGCCGGTCGAAGTCAAGCGCGAAAGCCATCGCGTCAGTTGGAGACTGTCCACTGGCCTTACCGTTGGAAGCTTTTTTGGCGGTGACGATGGGCGTGGGCAAAAACTCAACGAGATGATCCGCAACGCCGATGGGGCCCGCCCCCGCGCCCCCACCGCCGTGCGGAATGGTAAAAGTCTTATGCAAGTTCAGATGCATCAGGTCAAAACCCATATCGCCCGGACGTGCGTTGCCCATAAGAGCGTTTGCATTTGCGCCGTCATAATACATCAAACCACCCGCGTCGTGCACGGCGCGCGTTATTTCAGCAATATGATCTTCAAACAGACCCAAGGTGTTGGGATTGGTCATCATGCAAACCGCGGTATCGGTACCCAAGACCTTTTTAAGCGCATCAACGCCCACGCGACCACGCTCGTCACTTCGCAAGGAAGTTACTTTGTAACCAACCATAGCCGCGGAAGCAGGGTTCGTCCCGTGCGCTGTATCCGGAACGATCACCGTAATTCGCGTACTCTCACCCCGAGAAGCAAAATACGCTTTTGCGATCAGCAGCGCTGCAAGCTCGGCGTGAGCCCCGGCTGCGGGATTCAGCGAGAAAGCCGCCATTCCGAACAACGACGTCAAGCTGCGCTCCAATTCATACATGATTTGCAGAGCGCCCTGCACATACTCGTCGGGTGCGAAGGGATGAGCATCGCGCAGGCCCGGAAGGTTGGCACACGCGTCGTTTACCCGGGGGTTATATTTCATGGTGCACGAGCCCAGAGGATAAAAGCCCACATCGATACCAAAGGTTCGCTGCGAAAGCCGCGTGAAGTGCCGCACCACGTCTAACTCACTGTTGTCGGGCAACGGCAAATCGTCGCGCAGTGCCTCATCTGGCAAAAACGACCTTGTAGAATCTGCCCGCGGAAAGTAGCGGTTCGCGCGACCTTTTTGCCCCTGTTCGAATATGAGCGGCGTGCCGAGCTCAGACGCTAGCTGCAACGGGAACCGCCTCTCCAAGCGCCGAGCACAGTGCAGCAATGTCATCGGAGGTGGTCAGTTCCGTGGCCGTCATCAAGATACAGTCGGCATACTCGGGATACCACCGGCCAAGATCGACGCCCGCTAAGATCCCCGCCCCTTCAACTTGCCGCAATACTTCCTTGGCGTTCTTGGGAACCCTCAGGACGAATTCATTGAAGAACGGTGCATCAAAGCGCAACGTGCAGCCACTAATCGACGTTACTTGCGCCGAGAGTTCTCGAGACCGTCGCAGGTTTTCGGCCGCGCAGTCCCGCAAGCCGCTTTCACCGAGCAACGCTAAATACATCGTTGCGATGAGCGCGCAATGCGCCTGGTTCGTGCAGATGTTTGAGGTGGCTCGCTCACGGCGGATGTGTTGTTCGCGAGCTTGTAACGTCAACACGTACGCTTCTTGACCGTTTTTGTCGACGGTCTTGCCGACAAGCCGGCCGGGAATCCGTCGCAGATGCTCCTTGGTCGCAGCGATAAAGCCCACGTATGGACCGCCGTAGGCCACGGGTACCCCAAACGATTGGGCCTCGCCAACGGCAATCTGAGCACCCCAGGAGGCGGGCGTCCGTAGCAGCGCGAGAGAGAGCGCTTCTGCCACCACCCCGATGAGCACCGCGCCGTTTTGCGTTATCTGCGTGCTAACCGGCCTTTCCGGTGCGTCTACGTTACCAAAGAAATTCGGCGATTGCGCGACTACCGCGGCATAGTCTGCGCCGGCCAGCGCCCTGGGAAGATCGGTCCAATCGGTGGTGCCGTGCACCGTGACCGGCAACTCGTCAATGGTTACGTCCAGTCCATCAGCATAGGTCTTTAATACGGCGCGATAATTCGGATGCACGGCACGCGACGCGAGGACCTTTTTTCGTCCGTTCGCGTGGATTGCCATTATGACGCCTTCGGCCAGCGCGGTTGCCCCGTCATACACCGAAGCGTTGGCGACGTCTAAGCCGGTCAGCAACGCGATGTAGGTTTGCCACTCGTAAATCGCCTGCAGGTAGCCTTGAGAGACTTCCGCTTGGTAGGGCGTGTAAGAAGTTAAAAACTCCCCACGCATTGCGAGCGCCATCACCGCAGGCGGGCAATAATGGCGATACGCCCCCGCGCCCAGGAACGACACGTACTTTACTGCGTAGTTGCGCCCCGCAAAGCTTTCGAAACGCCGCATAATTGCGCTTTCGGGAAGCGCGGGGACGATCTCGAGTTCCGACTTAAGGGCAACTTCGGCCGGTACGCGCGTAAGTTCGTCTAACGATTTTGCGCCAATCGCGTCAAGCATCTCCGCAATATCGCGCTCTGTATGTGGCGTGTACATTTTAGAAGGCGCTCCGGGCCGAGCCCTGCGCGCCCCCCGTGGCGGACCCCCCGCCCCACGGGGCCCCCAATTTTCGCGCACGCTCAACTTTAGACTTATCGCACCATTCCCCGTGGGCGCGCTCAAAAAACTTGCTCGCGAAGAAGGCGCTCCGGGCCGAGCCCTGCGCGTGGGAAAAAGACGCTGTCATCTTAGTGCGTTCCGTCCGCAACCATCTCATCGTATGTCTGGGCGGAAAGCAGATTGTCTCTTTCCTCTACATCTTTTACACGCACCTTAAAAAGCCAGCCTCCCTCAAACGGCTCACGATTAACCAGAGAAGGGTCGTCTTCAAGCGCGGAATTTACTTCCACCACTTCCCCGCTGATCGGCGTGTACAGATCAGAAACCGCCTTTACAGACTCAACCACGCCGGTATTGCCGAATTGCGAGACTTCTGCACCAACGCGAGGTAATTCCACGTACACGATATCCCCCAGCGAATCTTGCGCGTACTGGGTTATTCCTACCGTAGCAGTATCGCCGTCCATTTTCAGCCACTCGTGCTCTTTGCTGTATAAAAGGTTGCTGGGCTGCGCCAAGTTGCGACTCCTGTTCAGCGACGTTTGTAAAAAGGCAATGGAACGACGTGAGCGTCGTACGCCGTTCCTCGAATTTCGACTCTCACGGTTTGTCCGGTGTTGGCGGCATCCTTCTCCACCAAGGCTGTGGCGATGTTACGGTTCCCCACGGAGGGACCGAGCGAACCACTGCGGATTTCACCCACTGACCGCCCATCGAAGATAACGGGATAGCCTTCACGGGCCGGCGCACGCCCGGGCAAAATTAGGCCGGCAACCCGCCGGTACGTGTCGGCGACCTTCTGCCGCTGCAACGCGTCCTTACCGATGAATTGGGGCTTAGAGAATTTTACAGCCCAATCCAACCCCGCCTGGATGGGGGTAATCTCCTCATCCATCTCATGTCCGTACAGCGGCATGCCGGCTTCTAAACGCAGAACATCGCGCGCGCCCAGACCCGCGGGTTCAAGGCCGTCCACTTCCTTTTCACTCAGCAACTTATCCCAAATCGCAACGGCGCAGTCTGATTGGACAAACAACTCGAAGCCGTCTTCGCCGGTGTATCCGGTGCGCGCTACGATGGCCGGATAACCGTAGACGCTTGCGTGAGTGCACGAGTAATACTTCATCCCCGAAAGATTAGCGTCGACAGCGGGTGAAAGCATGCTGGCGGATTTGGGACCCTGGATGGCTATTAAAGAATTCGTTCCGTGCAAGTTCGTCAATTTAATCCCGGACGAACTCACGTGGGCGTTTAGATGATCCCACATCTTTTGCGCATTGGAAGCGTTGACGATCAACAACCACCGGTCAGGCAATCGATAGAAAATCACGTCATCGTGTGCACCGCCATTGTCGTTGCAAAAGATGTTGTAGCGCGCCTGGAAGGGCTTCATTGACGATACCGCATTGACGGTCAAGGCGTCGGCCCAACCCCCGACGTTTTCACCTTCCAACAAAAATTGGCCCATGTGTGAGAGGTCAAACAGTCCCGCCCGCTCTCGCACCGCATTGTGTTCTTTGAGGATGCTGCTGTACTGCACCGGCATCTCAAAGCCGCCAAAGGGTACTAACCGCGCTCCGAGCCTTTTGTGTGCATCGTAGAGGGCGGTGCGCCGTAGCGGGTCTTGGACCGTACTCATTGAGGTTTTTCTTCTCTGTTGGTGTTGAGAAAATTCAGTGTCGCGTGGGCTACCAGTCGCGATCCACTGGTTACGCTCACTTCACCATAGACGATTCGACGTCCAGCTTTGAGCACGCGCGCCTCCGCGATGAGGTCATGCGGCGGCAACGACGGCGCCAGGAAGTTGCAAGCAAGCGCTGCAGTTGTTGTTTCTTGCTCGCGGCCATAAAGAGACGCCAGCGCAACATAGAAAGCGGTGTCGCACAAGCTAACAATCGCTCCTCCATGCACGGCTCCGGTTCCATTGCTGATCTCTGAGCGGTAGGGCATACGCATCGTGGCCCGGCCGTCGCCGACGCTCTCCAATTTCAGATCGAGTAGATCGACAAAATGAGAGCGCTCCTTGTCCCATCGAAGGCGCGCTTTCTCTTGTTCCGCCGCAGTCACGTTATCTCTCCCGGCATAACTTTTACTCCCCAAGCTTAGAAGGTTTCCCCTGACTTTGCTAGTTCCCGCCGCAAGTACAGCGGCAAGCTAAAGAGGCGGCGGTGCGTTTCCGAATCGTAGAAAAAATTGTCGCCCCGTAACGTAGCCACGTATGCGTCGATAGCGCAATCATTGAGCGCCGCGATATCGGCGTGATCGCTGCAGGCGATGAATGCCCAATCGTTGTCAAAAGCTGGGACGTGCGTATAAAAGGACCGAACGAATCGATAGTGCTTGCGCAAGGAGCGGGCAATCTTCGCATGCAGAGTCATGTTGTGCAATCCGGCCGTACTAGCTTGCAATGCGTACACTCCACCTGGGGTCAAACGCGCTTTAATACTGAGAAAAACGTCATCGCAGTACAGCGGGTTCGACGGTGAATCTTCCAGGGGTTCGGTCAGATCTGAAATAATGGCGCCGTATCGCCCGGTGTCTTGGGATAAGAATGCCAATGCGTCGCCGATAACAAGGCGAGCCCGCGAATCTTCGAAGGCGCCATCCGCCCACTGCGACAGATATTTTCGCGCCAACTCGACAACTTGCCCATCGATGTCAACCATCGTGCAACTTGCGACGTCCGGCGCGCGTAACACCTCACGTAACGTTGCGCCCTCACCGCCGCCCAAAATCAGCACGTTGGAACGATCCCTGCATCCCGCGAGCGCCGGGTGAACGAGCGCTTCATGATATATTTTTTCATCCGCCTGCGAACTTTGGGTATCCCCGTCCAGAATGAGCATGGTGCCAAAAACTGCCGTCCGGATGACCGCAACTTCTTGGAAGTCGGTTTTGCCGGCATAGTAGGTTTCTTCAATGGCATGGTGGTGCGTTTCGGTCGGAGCGAATTGTTCGACGTACCATTGCCAGTGCTGGGTTTTGGGCATGCAACCGTAGTTTTACTTACGGGGAGTACGCGACCTTGCTCCGAAGTGGAGCGGCGTGGAAACTGCACTGCGCATCGTAAACTATGAACGCCTGCTGGCCGCGCAACGCCAACACGCCTCGAACTTCGCGAACGGGGATCCGATTCGGCACCTTATCATCGACGATTTTCTGGATCCACTAGCGGCGCAGCGGGCGGTGCAGGCGTTTCCGTCGGCGCAGGCTATGAAGATTGCGTTTGCAGGGCTGGCAGAGGTCAAGAATGCCGAGCAGGGCATCGAGCGGCTGGACCCGATTTTCAGCATGATATTTGACGAACTTCGTTCGCAGCAATTCTTGCAATGGCTGGTGGGAGTTACGGAGATTGGGGGATTGGTCGGTGACCCCGACTTGCACGGCGGCGGATTGCATCAAGGCGCCGATGGCAGCTATTTGGATGTTCACGCGGATTTTAACATCCACCCGAAACTGCATTTGTACCGGCGCCTCAATCTGTTGATTTACCTCAATAGCACCTGGCAGCCGCAGTGGCAAGGATATCTGGAGCTGTGGCCACGCGATATGTCGGAGTGCCGGGCGTACATTGAACCGAAATACAATCGCTGCGTCATCATGGAAACGCACGATCACGCCTATCACGGCTACAAAGAGTTGCGCCTGCCGCCGGGAACGACTCGCAAGTCGCTAGCATGTTATTTCTACTCGGCAGAGCGTAGTGACGCGCAAACCGAAAGCGAGCACGATACCCTCTTCCAGTTGCGGCCCGAACAACGCAAAGCCACCGGCGCTCGACAGTTTCTCCGCCGGGTGATTGCACTGGCACCACCACCCCTTCGACCGATCGCCCGGGCGATTCGCAACATGTTACGTTTGAATTAACGTGTAATGAGTACTACGTTTGGCCGCGTCGTTCCGATCCTTTGTATTTTCGACATTGGGAAGGCTCGCGAGTTCTATGTTGATTATCTCGGTTGTACGATCGATTGGGAGCATCGCTTTGAGCCCAAGCTGCCGCTCTACATGCAGGTTTCGCGCGGCAGTCTTGAACTCCACTTGAGTGAGCATCACGGAGACGGAAGTCCCGGCGTCCGTGTACGAATTGAAACCATGGGCATCGAGGATCTGGCGAAGGAACTAGCCGCCCGCGATTACGGATATCTGCGTCCGTGCCTCGAGCGTGCGCCGTGGGGAGAACTAGAGCTGGGGCTTATCGATCCGTTTGGGAACCGCTTGAGTTTTTACCAGCCGGTTGAGGCGGGAGCGTAAGGCAACTAGTTTGTCTCCGCTACTAAGCGGAGCGTTTGTTAAGCGCACGTCCTTCGTTTTCAACGATCACGTGCGTGAACTGTCCGTTGGCAGACTCGACGCCGCGCTTGACTTCGGTCGTTAGCATGCTGGCTGCTCCCAGCATTTTGGCGGCGTACTCGCAGGCGGCCCACGGGTTTGTATGGTCGCCACAGGTGTAAAAATCCATCGCCGCATACCGCGTTTCCGGCCAGGTATGAATGGAAAGGTGTGATTCGGCGATCACCACCACGCCGGAAACTCCCTGCGGATGAAACCTGTGGAAAGCGACTTCCATCACCTCGGCGTTTGCCCGCTTCGCCGCGGTAACCATCATGGCTCTGACACCCTCGACGTCGCTCAGCGCACCGCTGTTACAGCCGGACAGCTCACAAACAATATGAGTACCGAGTGCTTTCAATTTTTGATCTCCTCGATTTTGGCTGGGGAATCCCACCTCCGGACTCGTCAGCTGGCGCCTGCAGTGCAGTCACGTCCCTGACCTTTCGGCGAATTCTTGCCGGGCGTGCCGTAACACGCGGGCGTCTCGCCGCAATGGCGCGTAGAGCGCGCCTCTCTCTGAAACGGACCCGTGCAGGGTCCGGCAAGAATAATACCGCCTAGGCCCCCCCCTGTAAAGCACTTTCAAAATGTTTTTCCGACGTTCAGCAAAGCCGCTGCTACCTGTCGAGCATTTCCGGGTATGGCGAGGCGCGCAGTAAAATTGGGGCGTGATTACTGCCGCGCAATCTTGCACTCTCTTTTTGCGATCGCGCATGAACGGATTTTACGTCTTTATGGAAGTCATCAGCCTCCTCATAATCAACGCCTTTCTGTCCCACGTGCGGCGGCAGGAAAAAGGCGCACCAGCGGGCGTCCGATCGTGTAGCCTAGCCGGCAAGCACTAGGTAACTTTTCGCAAGAGATTACAGGCCATTGGACATAGAAAGTGAAGATATGACTTCAGTATCTTGACTATGCCGCGGCGGGCGGGTACGTTTAGAGAGAAAAAGAGGAACACAGAATGGCTACGCAGCTTGCGAGAGCGCCCGAAGCGCTCATAGAAGATTACCGCCACGGGTTTCACGACTCAGAGGAAAACTATGTGTTCAAGTCCGCAAAGGGCTTGACCAAGGAAATCGTGGAGCGCATCAGTGCCATGAAAGAAGAGCCTGCGTGGATGCGGGCTTTCCGTTTAAAAGCGCTCGAGACATTCGAGAGCAAGCCGATGCCCACGTGGGGCGACTCAAAACTGCTCTCCGAGATTAACTTCGATGACATTCACTACTTCGTCAAGTCGACTGAGGGCACCGAACGGTCCTGGGATGACGTGCCCGACGACATCAAGCGGACCTTCGACCGCTTGGGCATCCCGGAAGCGGAGCGAAAGTTTCTGGCTGGTGTTTCGGCGCAGTATGAATCTGAGGTAGTCTACCACTCGGTGCGCGAAGATCTTGAAAAAGATGGCGTGTTGTTTTGCGACATGGACACCGCCCTGAAGAAATATCCAGACGTTGTGCAAAAATATCTGAGCACCGTCATTCCCATCGCCGACAACAAGTTCGCAGCACTTAACTCCGCCGTCTGGTCGGGTGGTTCGTTTGTGTACGTTCCCCCGGGCGTCGAAGTTAAGACGCCGCTGCAAGCCTATTTTCGCATCAACACGGAAAACATGGGCCAGTTTGAGCGTACCCTCATCATTGCGGATAAGGGTTCCAAGGTCCACTACATCGAGGGTTGCACTGCGCCGAAATTTTCCACGTCTTCGTTACACAGCGCGGTCGTTGAATTGATCGCAATGGATGATGCGTCGATCCGCTATACGACGATCCAGAATTGGTATCGAAACATCTTTAATCTCGTAACCAAACGCGCCGTCGCGTATAAAAATGCGACGGTCGAATGGGTTGATGGAAACATCGGCTCGCGGTTAACCATGAAGTACCCGGCAATCTATCTGATGGGCGAAGGCGCGCGGGGCGAAATTCTTTCTGCTGCGTTCGCCGGCGAAGAACAGCATCAGGATGCCGGGGCGAAAGTGATTCACGCCGCTCCCAACACCACTTCGGTCGTAACGAACAAGTCTGTCTCCGCGCACGGCGGTAAGACCACCTATCGCGGACTCGTTGAAGTGCACCAAGGTGCAGTCGGCGCTAAGACGCGGGTGAAATGCGATGCGCTCATCATGGATGACAAATCGTCGAGCGATACCAAGCCGACGATGAAGATTCACGAGCAACGTTCGACCGTGGAGCATGAAGCGAGCGTCTCAAAAATTGGCGAGGAACAACTGTTTTACGCGATGAGCCGGGGCTTGAGCGAAGCGGACGCGACCGCCATGATCGTCAATGGGTTCTTCGACTTCTTCGTGAAAGAATTGCCGATGGAATACGCCGTGGAGCTCAATCGACTCATCAAGATGGAGATGGAAGGCTCGGTCGGCTAGCAGCAGCCTGCTAGTTATCGGCGGCGGCTGTGAACAAACTCCCCGTAGCAAAGCGGTCGGAAATACCGCCGGGCACCACAAAGCGCGTAGTGGTCGATGGCACGGAAGTGCTGCTGTGTCACTGCGATGGCGAGATTTTCGCAATCGAAGACGTCTGCACGCATGATGGGGGCGAGCTCGATCAGGGTGAACTGGAAGATTGCCGGATCATGTGTCCTCGCCATGGAGCATACTTCGATGTCAAGACGGGAGCCGCGTTAACGTTGCCGGCCGTCCTGCCGGTTCCAACCTATGTGGTAACCATTGCAGGCGACGACATCTACGTCGACGTGTAAACCCCAGGACCGCCACAGCAATTCAAGACGCTCGTTCTTTTAAAAGTGCTCGTCCGCCTCAGCATGATGTGCGTCTTTTTGGTCGTCCGCTTGCGGGTTCATATCGGTATCGCCGTACACCGTTTGTTCGGATAGAACGTCCCTGTGCTGCTCGTGCTCGTCGTCGTCTCGCCGCGGGCGGGAGTGCAGCAAATCGCTCATCATGGACTCGCTGGGTGATTGGAAAGGGCGCTCAACGTCTTCATCCACGAGCTTGCTGTACCCGCGGGCACCGCCCGCGTAACACCGGTAGCGAGCTCGTTGACAGTGGGTGTGTCACCTGGTATTGTTCCTAGGTTATGTACGCGATCATCCAGACGGGCGGCAAGCAGCTCAAAGTCGCCGAGGGCGACCTCATTCGGTGCGATGCTTTAGAAAGCGCAGTGGGCTCGGACGTTACCTTTGATACCGTCGTTATGGTGAGCAACGGTCAGCAAGACGGTGTCACGGTCGGAGCCCCTGCGGTCAGAGGCGCGCGAGTGGTCGGGACCGTGGTACGCCAGGCGAAAGACAAAAAGATCCTTGTCTTCAAGTATAAGCCCAAAAAGCGAGTCCGAAAGCTCACGGGGCACCGTCAGCGTTTTGCCGAGGTTAAAATCACAAAGATCGACCTGCCCTAGGACCCTAGACCGAATGTGCTCAAGTCCGGCAAACTCCTAGTCCAGCGGCATGGTCGAGGTTATTTTTCGCAAAGACAGCCGCCTGAGGCTGTCTTCCGTTTCCGCGCGCGGCCACACCGAATGGTCGGCGAGCGGCACGGACATTATCTGCGCTGCAGTATCTGCCATCTTGCAAGCGGCGCGCCTTGGAGTAGAACAGGTAGCCGCGGTTCCCTTGAGCGTCACGCAGCACGAAGGCACGATCGAGCTGCGGTGGGACGAAAGCGCACGCGACGATCCGGCTGTGTGTGCCATAGTGCGTACGGCGGAACTCTCACTTGCACAAATCGCCGATCAGTACCCCGAGCATGTGCTCGTGCGAAGCGAGCCGCAGACGTAACATCAGCGCCGAATTTGGGTATGCTAGTCGCACCCATAAGGAGGCAGCATGGCGGACACTTTCAAACCCACACCCGCGGACAATTACAACTCAGGCACCGGCACGTCGTACGGAAGCACCATGAATACCAGCTTTGAACCAGCGGACGATTCCACTAAAGACGTTGGGCGCACCTTACTGGTCGGACTGCTCGGCGGCGTCCTTTCAGCTGCAGGATTCTTGGTGTACAAACGCTTGCCCGAAGATCAAAAAGAACGGCTTCATGGGCAAGTACGCGGTATGGTTCAACAACGCATCAACGAAATTCGCGGTAACTTTAACATTTAACGGGCTACTGTCGCGATCATCCGGTAATTTCCGAGTCTGGCTGCGCTGCCGCGGAGGGAGGTTCTTCGTGAACTGATCGATGCGGCGGCTCGTAGTCGTCGGCGGCGCGCTCCATTTCACGGATGAACGTTGCAGAGGTGTTCTGCACGTCTCGCACGATGGTGCCGACTTTCCGTGCCATTTTCGGCAGTTGCTCGGGCCCGAAGAGCACGAGAGCCGCCACACCGATGACGGCCATTTCTGTCATGGAGAGCATGGTAGTGCAGCCTTCGGCAGGGCTTAAATCGGGCCCCGTGCAATGTGTCGAGTCCGCCCGCGCGCGGCTTTGGATCATCTGCAAGGGCCCGGATACGACGGTTGAAAATCATCTATACGCGGGGCAACCGTACGGAGACTTTGGCCTCGATCGCGACGCTGAAGAAGATTCTGCACCGGTTCGTCGAGCATCGCGTCTTTTACGAAATTTCAAGCCGCAACAAACGTGGCCATGAATTCTATTCCAGCAAGAATGTTTTTATCGTTGGTTGCATCGAAGTTCTCAACAGGGATTATTTAGCAATCTCGATTTTCGACGCCCACAATCCGGCGCATTCCATCGAAATCCTCAACCCGGCGACGATGCGTATTTACGATGAAACTCCCGGTAAGGGCTTTGCGGTATCCTTCATCAGCGAAAGCGACACGGGTGTTGAGTCGCGCTGTTATTTACGCGATGAAGGGGACGAAGGCGAAGGCAAAAAGCGGCGGACTGCGCTTGAAAACATCAGCTTGCCGCAACTGTTCGAATATCTCGAAGAACTCGCCACCGCGGAGACAGCGCCCCCCAAGGTCTAGCATGCCCGGGAGCTTACCACCCTTTGGGCGGCGGCCGGCCTTCTAGGCGGTTGGCCGTGCGCAATTCGCGCACCGCTTCATCATGGCGTCCAAGCTTTTTGTAGGCGGCCCCAAGGTTGAAGTGCGCCAGCGCGTAGGTGTCGTCGGCGCGCACCGCAGCGTGGTATCGCACAATGGCCTCTTGGATATTGCCGTCTTCTAGGAGGATGTTGCCCACGTTAACCAGCGCCGCGCAGAGAGCCGGCTGCAGATCAAGCGCCGCGGAAAAATCACTGAGTGCCTCGGATTTGCGGTGCATGTTCACGAGCGCGACGCCCCGCTTGTTGTGAACTGCGGCTCGTTGTGATGCGGAAAGCGGTGCGGCGTCCAGCAGCTCACTCAAGCGCCGATACGCATCTTCGTGTTCACCTCGCTCCAGCGCCAGCACCGCCACGTCGAACGGAGTCAGGACCCGGCGCTTACCCCAAAGGGCGGATAGTTTCCATGGGTTGAACACTTACCAGCCCTATGTTCACGATCGACTTCGTTACGCTTTTTCCGGAGATGCTGGCGCCATTCATTGGACTGTCTATTATCGGCCGCGCCGTGGAAGCCGGCGTCATCGCCGTACGGTACCATCACGTGCTGGACGCACTACAGACAAACGAGCGCGCCGACGACACGCCGTACGGTGGGGGTCCGGGCATGGTCATGCGCGTAGAGCCGCTGGCGCGAATCCTGGATGGCATCCTCGCGCCAAAAGCGTCCTGCGAGCGGCAGGCGATCATTTTGCCCTCGCCCAGCGGAAGGCGGTTCGTACAAAGCGACGCACGAGCCTTGAGCAAACTGGATCGGGTAGTGTTCGTGTGCGGTCGTTACGAAGGCGTCGACGATCGCCTCACTCACTTGTATCCAATCCAAGAATACTCGCTCGGTGACTTCGTGATGACCGGTGGCGAATTGCCGGCGCTCGCCTTTGCCGACGCGACAATCCGTCTGGTACCGGGCGCGGTGAATGCACCCTCTTTAGCGGATGAGTCTTTTGCGGCGAACTCACTCGATTATCCCAGTTTCACGCGTCCGCGGGTTTTCCGCGGAATCAACGTTCCCGATGTCCTGCTTTCCGGCGACCACGCGCGAATCCAACAGTGGCGTCGGGAAACCTCGCGAGCTCGAACACGCTCCCGCCGTCCCGACCTCGAGTAACCTTTGCTCGGTTGCGCAGTAGAGAGCACCGTGGTAAAATCCGGAAGTTGCCAAGGCTTCTATAGAAAGCAATCATGAACGTCATCGATCTTATCGAAAAAGAACAAGAGAAGGACGCTCTTCCGCAATTTCGCTCTGGCGACACTATCAGAGTCTTTTCCAAGGTTCTCGAGGGCGGTAAAGAGCGCGTCCAAATGTTTGAAGGCGTCGTAACCGTTCGGAAGGGCGGCGGCTCCAATGAAACAGTCACGGTGCGTCGTGTCGCGCATGGCGTGGGAGTCGAAAAATCCTTCCTGCTCCATAGCCCAAGAGTCGAACGGATTGAAGTGAGCAAGCGCGGTGTCGTCCGCCGCAGTCGCCTGTATTATTTGTCCGACAAGGTTGGCAAAGCGGCCCGCATCAAAGAAAAAAAATCCGCCCGTTAACATCGCACTGACTCCACTTCAGCTTTTGGGGCTCATCTGCATCTTCGCCGTCGCGCGAGTTGCGCTGACACTTCGCCCGACGCCCGCCGGCACAACCGTCTCGAAAAGTTCGGGAACGGCAGTCGCTCGCGAGTATCTCGATGCCTTCATCGTTGCCGGACTCGTGGCACTGTTTTTGATCACGTTCGTAGTTCGCACGTTCTACATACCGTCGGGGTCCATGGAACCGACACTGCAGATTCATGACGTGCTGCTTGTCAACGAATTCGAATACCGCTTTCATCCGCCGCAACACGGCGATATTGTGGTGTTCCCTCCGCCAATTCCATCGTCTAACGACTTTATTAAACGCCTTATTGGGGCACCAGGAGACAAATTTCGCATCCATCAGGGTGTTGTTTACCGCAACGATCGAGCGCTGAACGAACCGTACATAGCCCAAAAACCGGCCTACGAGTTGGAGATAAAGAACTATGGAATCTATGTCGAAGGGCAAGCTCTGGACGCCGCGAGCGCAAACGTACCGCCGCGTTCCTTGTGGCAGGCACCTGACCGCATCCCAAATGGATACTACTTTATGATGGGCGATAATCGCAACAACTCGGAGGATTCGCATATCTGGGGGTTTGCCGAACTGCATGGCAAGAATTGGGCGCAGATTCCGGGGGGGCCGAAGGACCTAAAATTCACAGGGCACGCGTTTATCTTGTTTTGGCCCCTTAATCGTCTGCGCATTCTTCATTAGGTCTGCTCCCGCCCGTAGCGAATAGGAGCGAGGTGCCACGGCAACTGCATTGGCGTACCGTAATGAGCATGTCCGTACAGATTGCAACACTTACGGCCGTTCTGGCGGTCGCCTTTTTCGTTCGCATGCCTCAAGTGTCGGGGCTATCGATGGAGCCGTACATCGATTCCGGCGAATATGTATTAATCAATACCGTCGCCTACCGCCTCGCGCAGCCGAACCGTGGTGACGTCGTAGCCTTCCGGCACGAGCGCTCCGCTCCCTCAGTCTATTTGAAACGAGTCATAGGTCTGCCCGGAGACCGCATTGTCATACGGTATGGGGCCGTTCGCGTAAACGGTACCCCAATCAAAGAGGATTATGTGCGGTTCCCCGATAGCCGGAGCTTTCCGGAAATTACCGTTCCGCAACACGCCTTCTATGTACTGGGTGACAATCGCGCCAACAGCGATGACTCGCGCTTTTGGGGCTTCGTGAAGCAAGATCAGGTCATCGGCAGGGCGATCGCCGCAGTTTGGCCGATAGGCCGGCTGGGTTCGTTATGAAGGTGGGGCCGAATCAGGTCATTCAGTGGTATCCCGGTCACATGGCGGCCGCTATGCGAAACATTGCAGCGCGCATGCAGCTCTGCGATCTCGTGATAGAAGTTATCGACGCGCGGCTTCCACGCAGCGGGACGAATCCAGCACTCAACGCCATCATCGCAAACCGTCCGCGGTTAGTGGTCCTCAGCCGCGAAGACCTTGCCGATCCGGATTCGACCGTGAACTGGCTGACGTACTTTAATAGTTTGCAAAGAAAGGCTGTTGCGATCAACGGCCGGGAGCAAAGCAGCGTCGCGAAGGTGATGTTTGCGTTGGAACAATTACCACGCATTGCATTGCGCGCTCGGCGCGCGATCGTCGTCGGCCTGCCTAATTCAGGAAAGTCAGCGGTAATTAACGGCATGCTGCGCCGTGCCGCCGCAAAAACCGAAAACCGCGCGGGGGTTACGCGCGCCACGCAGTGGTTTCGAGCGGCACCTGGTTTGGAAGTTATGGACACCCCCGGAATCCTGGTTCCGAAGATTGATTCCTCGCAGGCACAGTGGATGCTGGCGATGACGGGAGCGATTCCGCACGAGCGCTTCGACCCGCAAGATGTGGTCGAGCGCTTTGGCCTCTGGCTCAGACAAGAAACGGAAGGACGCACCGCTATTCCCGACTTAACTACCTTCGCAGACAAGCGTGGCTTCTTAAACCGTGGAAACATTTCAGATTTGCACAACGCCGCTACCTCGTACATCAAGGACTTCAACGACGGGAAATTCGGCCGTATGACCTTTGAGCTTGCGAGCGATGACGCCCAAACAGCAAAAAGCTAAAACGAACTACCAACGCGAACGCCGGCGCTTGCAGCGCTTGCACCGATACGAGGAGCGCGCCCGTGAACGCGGTTTGCTGCTGGTCGGCGGTATCGATGAAGTGGGGCGTGGTCCGCTGGCCGGTCCCGTTGTGGCCGCCTGCGTGGTGAGCGGCGAAGCTTTGATGCTCCCCGGACTTAACGATTCAAAACTGGTCCGTCCAGAAGTGCGGCAGGAACTCGACGGCATCATCAAATCGCATTGCGCTGCGTGGGCAGTCGGCGTGGCGAGCGTGGGTGAAATCAACAGGCTCAACATTTACTGGGCAAGCATTCTCGCGATGGAACGCGCCCTCGCTGCACTGGTCGTGCCCCCCCAGTACCTTTTGACCGATGCGGTAAGAATAAAATCATATGCCGGCCTTCAAGAACCGGTCATCAAAGGTGACGCCAAATGCGCCACAGTCGCAGCGGCGAGCATTATTGCAAAGGTTTATCGCGACGGGCTTTTGGTCGAGCTCGATAGAGTGGAGCCCCGCTATGGCTTTGCGGAACATAAAGGTTATGCCACGCCGGCACATGTTGCTGCGCTCAAGCAGCACGGACCGTGCGAACATCACCGCACCGGTTTTTGGCGCGTTCGAGACGCGCAGCTGAGATTTGCGTTGTTGGAATCCGTCCCGTGAAACTTCCGGGACGCGAAGGCGAAGATCGCGCGGTGAGTTTTTTGGAACGGAACGGGTACAGAATCGTTGAGCGTAACGTGCGAGTTCCCGGGGGCGAGATCGACCTAATCTGCACCGAGCGCGATACCATTGTTTTCGTCGAAATGAAGGCGCGTTCTGGACGTCGGTTTGGATCGGCCTTCAGCGCGGTTGATAGTAAGAAACGCGCCAAGCTTCGGGCGCTTGCCGCCGATTATCTTCAAATAGTCGCGCCCACGGCGCGCGCCAGGTTCGACGTCGTTGCGTTGGATGGAACGGGCATAGCCTTGCATCGCAATGCGTTCTAGGAGTTTGCCGGCCCAAGTCCGACAAGCTCCTAGGGCGCAACGTTCTGCTGCAAAGAGCGCAGATGTCTAAAGACGCGGCCCTTCGCCGTTCGGTAACTCCTTGGGGGTCCTACTCGTGGGGGTATGCTGACGTTGGAGCGGATATTTTTGTCGCCTTGGGTCTGGTATTCGGCGCCGCCGCCGGTGCTTCGAACATAGCGTTCCTATTCGCCGGTTTAGTGTACGTCTGCGTCGGCCTTGCATACACTGAATTAGCCTCGGCATATCCCGTTGCGGGCGGAGGCCAATATTTCGTGATGCGCGGGTTGGGCGATTTGCTGGGGTTCATGGCCGGCTGGGCCGTCCTGCTGGATTTCACTATCGACATTACGTTATTTTCCTGGGGCTGTATCGGATACCTCAGTCACTTACTTCCGCTGTTCGATGCCTCCGGGCATCCGATGGTACACTTTTGGATGGTTTTTATTTGCATCGCTGGCCTAGCACTCCTTAATATCGTCGGGGTCAGGGAGAGCACCGCTTTTAACGGTTTCGTGAGCGCAGCTGACGTGTTGAGTGAAACGTCGATTCTCTTCTTCGGTTTCTTGTTCGCTTTTCGACCGGAGCTCTTACTGCACAGCATGCAAACGGGTTGGCCTACCACGTTTCAATTCATGAACGGGATATCTCTTGCCATCATCTCCTTTGTAGGCCTGGAGTCAATATCTCACGCCGCCGAAGAAACCAATCGACCGTCTTCCATCATTCCTCGGACGTCCATCGCCTTGATCTTAACCATTTTGATTTTTGCGCTCGCGTATTCAAATTTGGCGTTAGGCATGCAACCATGGCATACGACTCCTCAGGATGCAACAGGCCATGCTCAACAATTTTGGCAGTTTTTGGGACAGCCGCAAAATCAGGACAAAGCCGTCGCAGTGATGGCGTCCAACATCCCCTTCTTTGGATCGCTTGCGGCACTATAC
>JALZBG010000113.1 GCA_030947645.1 Vulcanimicrobiota bacterium
CGACCCTCGGTTCTGCCGTAGACGGGGTCGTTGATAAGCGGGTTTCCCAAAGCTGCCATATGAACGCGAATCTGATGGGTTCGTCCCGTTTCCAGCCGGAATACGGCCTCGCACGCCTTTGCAAACCTTTCAACCACTTGGTAATGTGTCACGGCGGGTTTGCCGTCGGAGGTGATGGTGTATTTTAGCCGGTTGTGTACGTCGCGGCCAATTGCGCCGTCCAATGTACCCTTGGGATGCGAAGGGATGCCGCTGACCAATCCCAGATACTCGCGTTCTACATACCGGGCCTTCATCGCTTTGCCGAGCGCACTGAGCGCCTGCACCGTTTTTGCGACAACCAACAGACCGGAAGTGTCGCGATCCAGGCGATGCACAAGTCCCGGTCTTAGGGCCTCCCCTGGTAGGCGGCTCACGTGCGCGAGCAGAGCGTTAACCAGCGTTCCACTCGTCGCGCCGCGCGCTGGGTGCGTCACCATTCCCGCCGGTTTGTCCAACACAATGATATCCGCGTCCTCAAACACGATGCTCAAATCTATTGGTTCCGCTGACACGGTCAGTGGCGGCCGCGCTGAAATGGTAAATTCAAGAATATCGCCTTCGCTTACGGCAGCGCTTCCTTTGATTTCCGCACCATTGTGCAAGACTGCGCCGCGCTTGACGGCATCCGCTACCAGCGAACGAGAAACTCCGGTCAGTCGGGCAATCACAACGTCGGCGCGCTTGCCCGCTTCTTCAGGTCGAACGGTGTGGCGCAAGACTCGAGAGGATAAGGAGAGCGACGCCAATCGTGATGCCGGAGTCGGCGACATTGAACACGTTTGGCCAAATGCGATAAAAATCGATGAAATCAACAACGTAGTGAAAGTGTACGCGGTCTACGATGTTGCCGATTGCTCCCCCGGTAATCATTCCGAACGCAATTCGCACCAAGACGGAGCGCGCCGCCAGGTCGCGAAACGAATACCAAAACAAGACCAGCACGACGAGCGCCATGCCGATCAAGAGCCAGGGCTGGCTACCGAATAGGCCAAAAGCGCCGTGTTGATTCTCTTCAAATGTCCATTTCAAAAAATGAGGGATAACAATGCGGCTTTCACCGGGCATGAACTTGCCGGCTATGGCGTGTTTGGTAAATTGATCGATGGCAAACACCGTCAAAGCCGCGAGCGCAAAAAGCGCCGTGTCGCTAGATTCTTGGTTGCGGAACGTACTGATAGAAAAAACCTGCTATCCGGAGGAATGAGTTCGTTACTAATACCAGTCCCGTGGCAACAAGAAACGCACCGGCGGTAAACTCGATTGCGGGAAGAAACCGCTTAATGTGGTTGAGAACGCCTAGAGCAGAACTGATGGCTGCGGCGGTAACGAAGAACGGGATGGCCAAGCCCAGCGAGTAGGCGAGCAATAAAATCACGGCTTCCCCGGTGTGCGCCTGCGATGCCAGTAGCAGGATAGCGCCCAAGATAGGACCGATGCAAGGCGACCAGCCCGCGGCAAAACCGATACCCACCAAAAATGACGTCGCGTAGCTGCGGTTGGCGCGGCGCACTTGCACGCGCTTATCCATCATCAAAAAAGGAATTCGCAACATTCCCATCATGCTTAGGCCCAAGATGACGATGATGACGCCGCCGACTTGCGCGATAAGCTCTTTGTGTTCCGCAAGCGCGCCACCTATGGCACTGGCGGAGATTCCTAAGAGCACGAAAATCAATGTGAAACCGGCGATGAATGCGAGCGAATGAATCAAGATCCGTGCCTTGTCTGCGGCGCGTTCGTCGGCTTTAAGCTGTTCGACACTCGATCCGGTAAGGAAAGATAAGTAAGCCGGAACCAGTGGAAGGACGCACGGCGAGATGAAGGAAACGAGGCCCGCGAGGAACGCGGTCGCGACGTTGACTTGGGGGGTCGGCACATCCCCATCTACGACGACCCTTCAGGAGATGCTTGCAACACTGGTTTAATTATCCCAATATCGACCCAATTGCATTGCACCTCGGGCCGCTCTCGGTCCACTGGTACGGCCTCTCCTATTTGGCCGGCTTTATTTGTGTATATTTGTGGATGAATCGTCCTGCTGGACGGCGTCGCCTCGGACTAGACAGCGATGAGATTCAGGACTTTTTGATCTACGCGCTTGTCGGCGTCCTTGCCGGTGGCCGCGCACTTTTCGTTATCGCCGACATGCTCTCACACCACAACGCCTCCGAGTATCTCAGTCATCCAGTCAACTTCATCGCTGTTTGGAATGGCGGAATGGCCTTTCACGGCGGCCTGATCGGCGTCATCGTTGCGGTCTTGCTCTATCTTCGAAAGCACCCAGGGTTATCTTTTGGGGTGCTCGGCGACGAGATCGTCGTTCTTCTGCCCGTTGGAATAGCGCTTACGCGAATCGTAAACTTCATCAACGATGAATTGCCGGGAAGAATCTGCCAGCCCGATCACCCATACTGCATTAATTTCCCTAACTTCCCGGGTGGCGCACGCTATCCGTCGCAGCTTCTTGAATCTCTGCTTGATTTTGCGGTACTGCCGGTGTTGTTGTTGATCTACCGGCGCAGGCCGCCGAGCGGCGTGGTTGCCTGGTCGTGGTTCACGCTTTACGGAATCACACGCTCCGTAGCGGAGATGTGGCGCCAACCCGATATTGTTGTTGCCGGGATCACCGGCGGGCAATTACTCGCGCTTCCGATGATTGTGATCGGCATTCTGCTTCTGGCGCGTAGCGGGATTGCACCGATGAAGAAGTGAAGAAGTGAGTCCATGGAGTTCGAACTCGGGGTGCAGTCCGCCCCGATGGCGCTGAGCGAGCGGTTTCTCGCACTCGCGCAGGACATTGCCCGCGCAACGCGTGCGGCGGGCCGCTCCAACGTCGGCGTTACGGTCGTCGCCGTTAGCAAAAGACAACCCCGAGAGCAGGTTTTGGAAGCAATCCAGGCCGGCGTTACCGACATCGGGGAAAACTATTATCAGGAGGCCGTTAAGAAGTTCGTGCATTTGCCGCCGGTGCGCAAGCACTTCTTAGGTCGCGTCCAAACCAACAAAGCGCGGGGAATCGTCGCGCAGTTCGATATGGTGCAAAGCGTTGATCGGATCGAAGCGGGGCGCGCTCTGGCTCGCGCCGCCCGCGATTCTGGCAAACGTCTTCCCGTTCTGGTGCAAGTTAATATATCACCCACCGAACGGTCGGGAGTCACACCGAAAACTGCCGATCGGCTTGCCGAGGAGCTGCGCGATGAAGGTCTGTTGGTCGACGGGGTCATGGCTATCGGCCCCGTCACCCAAGATCAGGGCGAAATTCAACGCGCCTTTTCGCTGGCTGCCGGTGCATTCTCTCGCGTGGGCGGCAAGACGCTTTCACTAGGCATGTCCGATGACTGGCGCGAGGCCGTCGCGTGTGGTTCGACGATGATTCGCATCGGCACGGCGTTATTCGGTAAACGAAGTAAACACCCAATACGGGAGGCTTTAATCTAATGAGTAGTATGTTTACAAAAATAGGCTCGTTCTTTTCGTTACGCGACGAAGACGAAGATGCTTATGGTTATGAACCTACGGCAGGATCCGGCAACGTTGTGCCGTTATCGCAAGCGGGACGGCGCAGCGGCGTCGAAGTCAGCGTGTATTCCCCGCGCAGCTTTGCGGACGTAACGGAAATAGCCGACGCTCTACGCAGCCGCCAAGTAGTCATCGTTAACTTGCTTAACGCCGACCGCTCACTTCTGCAGCGTGTGGTCGACTTTGTGTCGGGCGTGGCATACACGCTGGATGGAAAAATCCAAAAATTGGCCGAAGGCATGTACTTGGTCGTTCCGGCTGGTGTGGTCGTAAATTCCGCCGGTTTGCGGGATTCAGTCGTTAACGACGGCATGCTGGACTTCATGAACAATAGGGGATAAGTCATGCAAAAGATATCGCCCATAGACATTCAACACAAGACGTTCAAGAAGGCACTTCAGGGATACGACCGCGTAGAAGTCGATCAATTTCTCGATGATGTTATTGAGACGCTTGAAGACGACGCACACGCGCGCGCCGCCCTTGAAGCCGAAATCGCCGATCTCAAGGAGCGCATCAGTCACTTCAAATCGATGGAGGAGTCACTGCAAAATACCCTATTATTGGCGCAGCGTACTGCCGACGAGGTAAAAGCTTCAGCTCATAAAGAAGCCGATCTCATAAAGCAAGAAGCCAAAGTGTCCGCAGAGCGAGAAGTGGCCGTTCACAACAACGTCGCCGAAGATGCGCGGCGTGAGCGTCAGCGCGCTATTGAAGAAGCCGAAAAGGCGAAGAGTGAATTGCGCAGCTTGTTAATGACGCATCTCTCGTTATTAGAGAAACCGGTGCCGTCCTTCGAAGCAAAGCAATCCGAGACATCAAATGGAGCATCTGAGTCGACGGTGGAGGACACTCACGTCGTCAGCGTGCCAAAGCCTGAAAGAATAACCGTTTATTAGCCCGCAGAAAGCGGTACAGCTCTTTGGGGTAATGCCGCTGGAACTTGCAGGTCGCCGTTTCAGCGGGGCCGGCAAGGTAGCCGCAGCGGTCGCTTACGGTAATCTTGCACTCGTTATCCGCGATATGGATCCTGCACAGTGGCGACCTGAGGACCGCAGTTGGCTTATCGCACAAGCCAACGTCCACCAAGCGGTATTAGAGCGGGCGATGCATGCCGGTCCGGTGCTCCCCGTGCGTTTGTGCACGGCATTCGCAAACCGCGCACAGCTTGATGATCTCATGAGAGAGAACCAGGAGCGCTGGGCCACATCGCTGCAACGTCTAGCGGGAAAACAAGAATGGTCCTTGCACATCTACGCTGGTCCTCACGTTGCCCTGCATAAGGAACCATATGTCATGCGCGTGGCTCCCGCGTCGGCAGCCGGCGCCGCAATCGATGGTCCTTATGCTGAACACTTGGCGGAGGTGTGGAAAACATGCAGTGACTTGGCATCCACTTCTCGCCGGGTTGAAGCCGAACCCAACTCACGCTACATTTTTGGCGCGGTGTTGTTGATTCGGGAGTCCCGAATCGAAAATCTGAGGGCTGTGCTTATGTCTTACGCGAAATTTGCCCGCGCACTTGGCATAACATACTATCTCGAAGGTCCGAACCCGCCGTTTAATTTTTGCTGAGTACCACGGTCGCCGTGCTTGCGGGCGATGGAATCGGCCCTGAAGTAACGCAGGCGGCGCTGAGTGTGCTACGACACGTGCGGCCGGATCTCGAGTACATTCAGTGCGCCGTGGGCGCGGCGGCCTTGGCCGCCACGCAGACAGCACTGCCCGCAGAGACGCGCGCGGTTTGCGACCGCAGTGCCGCGATCTTATTCGGCGCCGTGGGCTTACCCGAATACGAGGGCCGCCGCCTTGAAGAGCGCCCTGAGTATGCTTTGTACCTGCTGCGACGTGACTACGAATTGTACGCCAATATCCGCCCGGTACGGGTCTTCCGCGGATTGGAGCACGCTTCCAGCCTTTTGCCGGAACTCGTGCGTGGATTGGACCTCATCGTTGTTCGGGAACTGACCGGCGGCGTGTACTTTGGGAAGCCAAAAGAAACGAAAGTTGTAGCCGGCGTTGAGACCGCCGTCGACACAATGATTTACCGGGCCCCAGAAATTGATCGCATCGCCCGAGTCGCCTTCGAGCTTGCGCGTAAGCGCCGCAAATTGCTTACGTCAATTGACAAACAAAACATTCTCGAGACATCGCGCTTATGGCGCCGAGTCGTGAGCGAAGTCGCTCGGGACTATCCTGACGTCACGCTGCAGCATCTGTTTGTCGACAATGCCGCTATGCAATTGGTGCGAGCTCCAAAGAATTTTGACGTGCTCGTGACCGAAAATCTCTTTGGCGACATTCTGTCGGATGAGGCGGCCGTACTTACCGGTTCAATTGGTACCTTACCCAGCGCCAGTTTAGGGGCGGGCGCATCGCCGGGGCGACAATTCGGATTATATGAACCGATTAGCGGCTCGGCCCCCGACATTGCGGGTCGGCAAATCGCCAATCCAACTGCCGCCGTGCTTTCTGCGGCACTGATGCTGCGTCACAGTTTTGATGACGAGCGCAGCGCACAGCGCATTGAGAGCGCCGTAGATAAGACCATCGCAGAAGGGGCCCGCACGCAGGACATTGCACGTTCGAGCGAATCCGCATTGAGTACGCGGAGTTTTACGGCCTGCATTCTAACCCAGCTATAAGGACCTCGATGTGCTCCCTAAACGCTCGCCAAAATACCCCATAATATACACGTGCAAAGTGACGTGGCGGTGGGGATGGTGTTCTTGCCAGGTTTTCGTCCACGCGGCTAAGCTGGAATCGCGAACGCCGTCTTGGGTCTCTTGATCTAAACCGTCCCAATGTTGATCGTCGACCGCGACCATAAGATCGTTTTCTTTGATGCTGATGCTCTTGATAACGCCCCGGTATTTTACCG
>JALZBG010000245.1 GCA_030947645.1 Vulcanimicrobiota bacterium
CTTCTCGCATCTTCACTCGCCGATCGTGATTTCGCTGCTACGCGTGTTCATTGCCGCGGTCATCGGTTGCGCCATCGGGGCGGTTGCGATTCTAGTGTATCGACGGATTTTTCGAGTTGCTCCAGCGCAGCCGTAACCCGCGCTTTTTACTCAGCGGCTATTACGGATTCGGCAACCTTGGCGATGAGGCGCTCTTAGCCGTCATTGTGGGCGAGCTCAAAAAGCGCTATCCCGGCGCCCGCATCGACGTGCTCTCCGCCGATCCGGCATCGACCGCTCACCAATTCGGCATCGAAGCAACGCCAAGGGCGCAGATTGCAGAAGTGCAACGAGCAATTTCGCGTGCCGACGTCGTGTTGTCGGGTGGCGGTGGATTGCTGCAAAACGCCACGAGTTTACGCAGCTTGCTCTATTACGCCGGCATTCTACGCACCGCGATTCGTGCCGGGCGCAAAACCATGATTTTCGGACAGTCGATTGGGCCATTAGATTTTTGGGGCAAGAGGATCGTGCGCAAGTGGTGCCACGGAACTTCACGAGCGACCGTACGCGATGGACGTTCCTATGCGTTGCTCAAACCGCTGCTCGCCACAACCCCGATAGAGAAAACCGCCGACCCCGTGTTCCTCTACGACGCTCCCGCCGACGATTCGGATCTGAGCCTGCAGGGGCTGGGCCCCGACAGCGACCCGCTTGTTGTCGTAAGCGTGCGCAAAGCGCCGAATGTCACTGAGGCGATGCAGTTGATTGCGTCGTGCGTCGATCGCTTGAGCGAACGGCATGGGGCCCGCGTAGGATTTCTACCGCTCGGCGGAGCCACGGATGCTGAAATTTCGACTAGCATCATTCGCAAATGCCGTACCCGCCCGACTCTTCTACCGTCCTGCGATCTGGGGCGTGCCGCGAATATCATCAAACGCGCGCGCGTGCTTATCGGCATGCGATTGCACTCGCTGATCCTCGCGGTCCATTACGGGGTGCCTTTTCTCGCCGTTCCCTACGATCCCAAGGTCGCCGCCTTGTGCGAAGATCTTGCGTACCCGCTGCCGCCGCTGTGGGCACCGGGTGAACGCACGGCGCTTGCGGCGGTCGAAGTTGACGGTTTGACCGACCGCCTGTGGCTCGAGCGCGAAGCGCTCTCGAAACGTCTGCTGGGAGCGGCGTCCGCTTTGCATGGTCTCGCTGCGCGCAACTTCGCCGTGCTGGACGAACTGGTTCGGGAGTAATCATATGCCGGCAGACGAAGAGTGCCGTTCCACCATGAGTGAAAGCGCAGTAGCGCGCGATTATCGCGATACCTTGAATTTGCCAAAGACCGCGTTCCCGATGAAAGCGGATTTACCTAAACGTGAGCCCGGACTAGTTGCATGGTGGGAAGAGCAGCGCGTGTACGAACGGCGGTTGGAACGTAACCGGCAGTACCTGCCTTGGATTTTGCACGATGGACCTCCATACGCAAATGGCGAGCTGCACATGGGACACTTCCTCAACATGGTGCTCAAAGATATTTTTGTGAAGATCGAGCTGTTGAGCGACCGATGGGCGAAGTTCGTTCCGGGTTGGGACATGCACGGATTGCCGATCGAACGCGATACGCTGCGGCACATGAAGCTGGACTTTCATTCCATCGATCCCTTGCAACTGCGGGCCCATTGCCGGGAGCGCGCAATTCACTGGTTGGCCGTGCAGCGCAAGACGCGCATGCGTATGGGTATACTGGGCGATTTTGCACATCCTTACCGTACGATTGATCCGGACTTTGAAGCGACGATTGTTGAGACGCTTGCAGATCTTGCCGAAGCGCAGCAACTGTATAAGGGCTTGCGCTCGACGTTGTGGTGTATTTTTGATGAGACAGCGCTCGCCGAAGCGGAAATCGAGTACAAGAACAAGGTATCTCCTTCAGTGTACGTTCGCTTCACCGCGACGCCGGAGCAGCGCACGGAGATCGTGGAGCGTTTCCAGCTGAACGCAGAAAAAGTACCGGAGCGCGTGTCGTTTTTAGTTTGGACGACTACTCCGTGGACGCTGCCGGCCAACGTAGCAATTGCCTTGTGTCCCGATGCGCCGTACGGCTTATATCAATACGGCGATGAAGCACTGATTGTGGCGGAAAAGCTTGCGCACACGATATCGGAAGTAAAGCCGGGGGAGACGTTGGTTCCATTGAGTGTTGCCGCAGGCGATGCGCTCGGCGGTCTCAAGGTCCGTCACCCTTTCCTGGATCGCGATTCCCTGGTCGTCGGTGCAGACTACGTGGATTTGGAGACCGGAACCGGAGCCGTACATACCGCACCCGGACACGGTGCAGACGACTTTGAAACGGGACTGCGATACTCCTTACCAACCATTATGC
>JALZBG010000114.1 GCA_030947645.1 Vulcanimicrobiota bacterium
GCTTCCGTCAGGATTGCACTGCTGATAGCTTATCGGTTTGGAAGTAGCCGCGGGCCCGAAGACCCCCGTCTCTGCACCGTAATACTGATCGAAGTTGTTGGCGAGATTCGTGAAATCGGGCGCCCCGGACGGAAACTGGTTCGAATCCGTCAGAGAGTGTTGATCGACCCAAACGTTTGCGTGGCCACTTTGCGCTTTCAATACCGCGGTGATCTTCTTACACGGAGAGTAGCCTGGGCAATCGTTGGTGCCGCCGCCCCCTCCTCCTGTTATGGTTCCTAACTGAATGTAGAAGACGTGCGTTTGACCCGTGGCAAAACTGGGCCCCACTTGCGTGCTTTTGATCGCACGCGACGGGATGACGCGCTGCAATCGGAGGACTTGTTTTTCCATCGCGCTAAACCGCGTGCGAGGCACGTCGAAGCGCGTATCAGGATCGGAATAGTGTTTCGCATAGTGAACGGTTTGAGCGCCGGTGCTCCGTATCACCGCCGAGGTGGAAAGCCCCCCGCTCTCCGTTTCCGTCGTTGCGTATTCCGCCAACGATGCACCCGGCTTGGCTTCGGCCGGGGTCGTCGCCGACTGCACGATAAGATTGGCGGCGGTTGAACCCGGAAGCAGTGTTGAACCTAGGGCATTCCACGAGAACGAGGGCAGCAATGTAATTGGGCCCCTCGCCGGCACGAAGCCCATTGGCGGCGGCGGTGGGGGCAGCGTGCCACCGCCACCCGAACTTGCGCCTCCGCCGCCGCAAGCGGCAAGCACAAAGCAGGGCGCAATCGCCAGCAGATAAGCAAGCGAGGGAAATCTACGCATCATGGTAATCCTTTGTACGTTGTAGTCTACGCTTTCGTGCGCAGACCGGCAACGATATGGAGTCCCAGCGACGTCCGCAAAATACCCATCGGCGTGCCGTACGCCGACTCAAGCAGCCGTTCGGTTAGAATTTCCTCGGGCGTACCAAAGGCGAGCGCCCTTCCAGCCCCGAGCAGCAGGATCTTGTCAGCGAACGCGGCTGCTTCATTTGGATCGTGTAGTACTGCAACGATCGCGAAGGCTTGCGCGGCCAGCCCGCGCAGCAATCCAAGGATCTGCTGGGCGAAGCGGATGTCCAGATGGCTGGTGGGCTCGTCGAGCAGCAATGTCCCCGCGCCTTGCGCCAGTCCAAGCGCTAACCAGCAACGCTGCCGTTCGCCCGTGGACAAGGTGCGCACATCCCGGTCCGCGAGACCTTGAAGTTGCACGGCTTCGAGGGCCGCATCGATCGCGGCTGCGTCCTCCCGCGTCTGCGACCACTCCCACCACCGGTGATAAGGATACCGGCCGGTGCCGACGATCTCGCGCACGCTCAGGGACTCGGGGGCGACGTCATCGCTCGTCATGAAGGCAATCTTTTTCGCCCTGGAAAGCATACTCATAGAAGTGACATTGCAGCCGTCGATTTGAAGCAGCCCTGCGGCGATTGGGTGCATTCCGGCAAGTGCCCGCAGGAGCGTCGTTTTGCCCACGCCGTTCGCTCCGAGCACCGCGACGACTTGACCCTGTTCCACGGAAAAGGACAGCCCCTCGAGCAGCAGCCGTTCTTGAATCTGCACGCGCAGCCCATCAGCGACTATCAATGCCACGAACCACCTGGTTCCGAACGAAGATATAAGTAGAGGAAGGTTGGTACACCGATGAAGGCGAGCAGTACTCCTATTGGAATTTCAAGTGGGGGAAGCAGCGCCCGGCTTACAGCATCGGCGAGCGCCATCAGTCCAGCACCCAGCAGCAGCGAACCGACGATCAGATAACGCGCGTCTGTGCCGATGGCTCGGCGGGCAACGTGCGGGACGATGAGGCCGATGAAGCCGACGATTCCCGAAAGCGAGACTGCGCTCGCGGTAAGCATCGCCGCAGCAGAAAGAATCATCCACTGCGCCCGGTTGAGGTTTACGCCGAGGGCAGCGGCGCGCACGTCGCCCAAGCGTAAGGCGTTGAGCGCAGGTACACTGCCAAGCGCTAATAGCAGGCCGGTCAACGTGTATGGAAGTGCTGCCAGCAGTTCGTGCCAGCCCCGTCCCGCAAGCGATCCCGCTAGCCAGGCGATGATTGTTTCGGCATAGCCGCCTTGCTGCAATCGTGTCAACATCAGCGCGACGATTGCGGAAAACAGCGCGGATAACGAAACCCCGGCCAAAATCAAGCGTTGCGCATCGATGCCTGCGCCGCGCCGCGCGAGTGCGGCAACCACGACTGCCGTCGCTAATCCGGCCGCAAAACCGAGTCCCGGCAGTACCGGCGTGGCCACGCCGATAGCAATGGCAATAGCGATGGCCGCCGCAGCACCGGCACTGACGCCTGTCAGATATGGATCCACGAGCGGATTACGCAACATCCCCTGCAGCACCGCGCCCGCAATACCGAGCGCCGCACCGACGACGGCCGCGATGCACATTCGGGGAAGACGCAACTGCCAGATGATGCTTGCGGCATCGCTATGCACGGACGGATGAAACAGCGAGAAGACGATCGTGCCCGTCGAGAGATAACTGCCGCCGACCAGCAGGCTAATCAGCATCGCACCTGCTGCAACGATGCCGAGTCCTGCCACTCGCAAAAAATGGCCCAAATCCGGAAGCGCCTACCGCGTTGAGAGTTCTACGAAAAAGATGCGTCCCGGAATTGGGAAACCTGGTACTTCCGAGTACCGTTCGTTACCAAGATTCTGCGCGCGCAAACTCAATAGCACATCCGACGAAAGGCGAATGCGAAGATATGCGTCCAGTCGGGTATAGGCGATGGCGTTAAGGTATTGCGGCACCGTTGCGTCAGGCGCGGCGCGCGATCCGAGATTGCGCGTCAGGATGCCGGCGCTTTCAACGAGCGCGTGCGGTGCTCCAATGTACCCGACTTCGACGTTAGCGCTCAGGACCGGACCGCGCCCCGTTAGACGCGTGACCGAACGAAGGTCCAGTGCGCGATACAAATCGGTAACGTTCAACTTCGTAAACAGATGATGATACGTCTTCGTGCGGGCGCTAAGCGTCAAACCGGCGATTGATGCTTGCTCGATGTTGACCGGTAAATACGAGGGTGGGGGATACGCGATCAAGTTGGTTCCAGCAATACCGAACCACCCAACGGCGATTCCACCAAGCAGATTGGCGTCGGATAGCGTTACGTCGGCAACCCGCGTGCGTTCGGGCTGAAGATGCGGATTAGAGAAAGCCGGATAGTATAAATCGCTGATGTTCGGTGCGCGAAATGCGGTCGCATAGTTCGCTTTCACCGAAATCGCACGCGTTATTCCCGCCGCGATTCCCACCGATGGGGAAAATTCGCCCCCCAAAGCACCGTCGCGTTCACCGCGCAGTCCAATATACGCCCAGGCATTCGATCCCAGACCGAAATGCTGCTGCGCATAAATCGCGGTTTGCGCAAAGGGGCGAACGTTGATCTGGCCGCCGCCATTATCGACGCGTGCTGCGCCGTGCGCGATATCGAGGCCGTAGATGAATCTGCCGCGCGGCGCGCTGACTGTATTCCGTAGACTCATCTGCACGCGGCCTTCGGCTGTAAACGAACTATTGGGCGTAAAACAATTCGGATCGGACGGATCATTGCAGGTGAACGAAATCTGCTGAGTTGCTGCACCGACCTCAAAGACCGTCTCGCTGCGCACATGCCTGCGCGACAGCGAGAAGTGAACATCTTTGTCAACGCTGTTTTGCCGGCCCGGTGCTGAGAAAACCGCCGGCAGCGGACCCGGAACGCCTAAGCTGTGCCCGACGATCCCTCCAGAGAGTTCAACGCTCGCGTTAGCGAGCGTTCGCTGAAAAGCGAATCGCGCGGCTGTGATTTCCGAATCGGAGTCTTGGCGCGAGCCGCGGGGCAGAGGATAATTGTTCGCTGCAACACTCCGCTCGAACGAAGCGTGCGTGCTCTCGATGCGCAGCATACGATCACCGAAGGAACCGTCTCGTATATCAACCAGCGCTTTCCCAGCAAGCGGTCTGGTGATGATGTTGATGATTCCGCCGATGGAACCCGAGCCATACAGTGTTGAACCGCCGCCTTCGACGACCTCGATGCGATCCACGCCGAGCGTCGGCATCGAATTGAGATCGACGGTTCCCGTTTGGGCCCCGCCCGCCGGCATGCCGTCGATTAAAACGAGAACTTGCGTTCCCAGGGTGCCGCGGATCCCTACGGTGGTGAGCGAGCCGGCTCCGCCGTACCGCGCCAAGTTGATCCCGGGCAGATCTTCAAGCGCGTCGGCGATGGTGCGGAAACCTCTGCGGATGATGTCGGATTTGCTTACAGTATAGGTGGTTCGGGCGGTTTGGGTCAGCGTTTCGTTTTGCCGGTCGCTGGTAACGACATGTCCGATTTCCGGCAGGGACGTAGGGGCCGGCGATGGTTCACTTTGTGCACCAGCAACATCCGGCGCCCCGTGGCTCAAAAAGAACAGTGCACACGCGGTGCGCGCAAGCATCGGGAAGTTCACAGAATACCTACCTTAAACGCGAGGTGCGGTGATTGTTGCGTGTACGCTGGTATCCTGACTTGCGGATTGTTGCGGATGCTCGGGCCTTCCCGTTTCCCTTCGGAAGCAGTGACCTTCGAGCGGCTCCCCGCTTACAGTGGCGCGACCGTGCCGGATCTTCACCGGCTTCCCAGGCGCAAACGCGTAGTGTCTCATTACCGGAACACAGGCGCGGCTTCCTCGTTGCGGGAACAGTGCGCGGCGATGCGGCCAGCCTTGTGGACCTTGCTCGTTGCGCTGTGCCTATTGGGCGCATGCGTGCAGCGCCAACGTTCGGGCGCGCACTTGGAAGTCCATCAACGCCGGATTGTTTCGCTGATTCCTTCGCTGACCGAGGACCTCTTCGGCATCGGCGCCGGTGCGCAAGTGGTTGGAGTCGACGAGCTTGCGAATTATCCGCCGGCTGCGCAACGGTTGCCGAAGGTGTCTTCCTTTTCAACGATAGACAGCGAGCGCATCGTTCGGCTGCATCCCGACGTGGTCGTGGGCATCCCGTCGCAAGAACGACTCACCACGCCTTTGCGGACCCTCGGCATCCACACGGTGTTCCTCAAAGACGACTCATTCGACGACATCTTCGGCGATCTGCACGAATTGGGGAAATTGAGCGGTCATTCCAGCGAAGCAACGGCGCTCTCCAACCGGCTGCGCGCTCAAACGGCGCAATTGCGCGCGGGCATTAGGTTCAACCATAAGGTGAGTTGTTTTGTGGTGCTTGCGACGAACCCAATCATCACGGTGGGTAGGGGCTCGTACATCGCCCGGTTGATCGAGTTGGCCGGTGGCCGCAACGCTTCCGATTCGTTGCTGCAACCTTACGGTGCTTTCAGCGCGGAAGCACTCTTGCGACTACAACCCGAGGTGCTTATCAGCGATCGCCAAACGCATCTGCAAGATGTCTTGCAAAGGGAGCCGTGGCGATCGCTCCGCGCGGTTGCCCGAAAACGGGTTTTCTTCACGGACGTGCTATACCGTCCGGGACCAAGATACAATGAGGGACTGTCTTGGCTAATCGCACGCTTCAAGCAAACAACAAGTTAAGACCCCGCGCGCTGGTTGTGGCGGTGGATACCCGCGATCGTCAGCGTCCGTTGGAACCGGAGTTGATCGAGTTCGAAGCTCTGATCGAAGCGGCTGGCGCAGAAGTGGTGGATCGCATCGTGCAACGGCGTTCTGCCGTGGATCCTGCAAGTTTAGTCGGAAGCGGAAAAGTCGAGGACGTCGCGCATCGGGTTGAGGACACCGGTGCGCAGATAGTTTTTTTTCTCAACGAACTGCGACCCCGTCAGCGCAAGAATCTAGAGACTAGAATTCCGGTGCCGATCGTCGATCGCACTATGCTCATCCTCGACGTATTTGCACAACATGCACGCAGTCGTGAAGGAAAATTACAAGTTGAACTGGCGCAATTGCGTTACATGCAATCGAATCTCATTGGTGCGGGAGCAGATCTCTCCCGCTTGGGCGGAGGTATTGGGACGCGTGGCCCGGGCGAAACGAAACTTGAAGTAGACCGTCGGCGCATTGGGACGCGGATTTCGAAATTGCGCCGAGCGTTGGAAGACGTGCGCCGTTCAAGGGCCACCCGGCGTTCGGCGCCGCATGGGGAGCCGCTCATCGCGTTGGTTGGTTACACCAACGTTGGAAAGTCGTCGCTGCTCAATCGGCTGGCTCAAAGCGACGCGCTCGTGGCGGACCAACCGTTCGCTACCCTCGATCCTACACAGCGCCGCGCATATCTGGCACCGAATGTCGCAGCGCGCGTTGCCGACACCGTTGGGTTCATCAC
>JALZBG010000115.1 GCA_030947645.1 Vulcanimicrobiota bacterium
GGATGACCATGGCGGCGGGGCTCAGGATGATATGGCGTCAGGTTCAGGATGATTGGCGGCGGCTCAGAAGGGCATAGGCGTTCGGCTCATTGTGTCATGCTGAGCGTAGTCGAAGCACTGTCGAAGATCGAAGCTTTAGTGGGGAAGCGGGATGCGGATTCGTTCGCCGGGGCTGAGTGTCGCGCTGGAGAGGCGGTTTGCGGCCTGAATGGTATCGACCGTTTCTTGTACGTTTCCGCCGCTCGGCGTCTGCGTGGCGGCTAGGCGCCAGAGGGTATCGCCCGGCTGGACGGTGACCGTGGTGAACTTTTCCGATGAGGCCGCGTAGAGCCGTATTCCCGACAATGTAGGCAGCGCGATGAGCAAACTCAGGGATGCCAGCGTGATCGCGGGCATTAGCGTGAATCGTCTGGGTTTCCTCACCGTGTCCTCCTCACTATATCTAGGGCCGAACGCCTGTTCGTGTACTAAATTGTAGCACACGCCTCAGAAGGCTTGTCAATCTGGCCTCGAACATATGTTTGCTTAGATACGCCATCTGTGGTAGTTTAAAGCAGCCAGGCGCCATATGCGTGGCACGCGCTGGAGGGAAAATGGCGGAACAGGGAACTACCGAACGGCAGCAACGGATTCTGCAAGTCATACGCCAGTACACTAGCGAGCGCGGCTACCCGCCATCGGTCCGTGAAATCGGTGAACGCGTCGGTTTGTCGTCATCGTCGACGGTCCAGTCTCATTTGAAGACGCTCGAACGCCGAGGCCTGATCCATCGGGATCCCACAAAACCTCGCGCTCTTCGAAGCGACGGCCCCCCGGCCACTGAAACGCTCACGATGCCGATTATCGGCAAAGTCGCGGCCGGGATTCCGATCACGGCCCAGGAGAATATTGAGGGTGATTTCGCGCTCCCAACCTCGTTCGCGCGCCACTCCGACTCCTTCATGTTACGCGTTAGCGGTGACTCTATGATCGACGCGGCGATACTGGACGGTGATCTTCTTCTGGTTGCGCCGCAACGGAGCGCCGACAACGGGGAAATCGTCGTGGCCATTGTCGACGATGAGGCCACGGTGAAGCGCTTTTACAAGGAACAAGACCGCATCCGCCTGCAACCGGAGAATGCCAACATGGAGCCAATTTACGCGGACGATGTCACCATCGTCGGCCGCGTCGAAGCCGTCGTCCGCAAACTCTGAGATAACCGCTCCGCCGCGGGGCTTTTTTGCGTGGTTCGATCGTCGGCTCGTGCCGCCGCTGCGGCGCGTCGCCGAGGCACCCGCACTGGTCGCAATTCGCGAAGCGCTTCCGCTCAGTTTTTCCGGCTTGATGCTTGGACTAATCTATTTCGGGATTGCGACACCGGCACCCACGGTACTCAAGCGCCTTTCCAGCGCTTTTTTGCCTTCCTTCGGCATTATGGCGGCGTTCTTGCTAATCATTTTAAGTTACAAGCTCGCGATCACATTGAGACTGTCACGTTTCGCGTTATTGACTGCTTCGTTCATCGCCTTTGGGCTAATGCTGCCCCGTCCGTACCCGCCAAACATTGCGCCCTTCTTGGGCAGCGTGGGCGCCAGCGGCTTGTTTCTGGCGATCATTCTTGCGCTGGTTGCCGCGGCCGCGCTTAATGCCGCGAAACACTTCGCCGGCTCGCAGTGGGTTGGTGTCTTGGGCGTGGTGGCTGTCACCATTGTCATGTTCACCGCGAACTTTTCCTTGGCGAGGGAGTTGACTGCCCTGCTGCGGCCACTCGCCATGCTTGGCGATACGTACGTTGCACTGCTTGTCATTACGCTGGTCCAGACGCTTCTGTGGACAGCGGGGATTCACGGCCCGGCATTACTCGCAGCGGTCGTCACACCTGTGTATCTCAGCCTGCAGGCGCAAAACACGATGGCATACGATCATCATACGGCCCTGCCGCATATCGTCGTTGTATCGCTTTTCCTATTTGTGTTCCCCGGCGGTTCGGGCGCGACCCTGCCGCTCGTCCTGCTGCTATTGCGCAGCAGAGTGCAGCGGCTGCGCACGCTAGCGCGCTTGACCATTACGCCGGCACTATTCAACATGAACGAACCGCTGCTCTTCGGGCTGCCGGTCGTATTCAACCCGTTCTTGTCTTTGCCGTTCGTAGTCGCGCCGCTCGTGCTTGCCACGATCACCTATCTGAGCGTCTACTTTGGCTTCGTCGCGCGTCCGGCGTTCTATATACCCTCGAGCGTTCCGGCATTTTTATCGGTGTATTTCGCAACGCTGGATTGGCGTGCCGTCGCGCTGATCTGCGTGAACGTACTTGTTGCTACGCTCATCTACATTCCATTCGTGCGCGCGTACGAACGGAGCGAAGGCGCGGTATGATCGATTTCTTGCGGGATCGTTATAACATCGCGCAAGACGTTCTGAGGGCCGCTGAGCGCGCATTTAATCGGGTTGCAACTATTCGTTACGATGCTCAGAGGCGTGTGAAATATAATGTTCTCTCTGCCTTTTTGGAAGAGGGGCTTTCGGAGAGCGATTTCGCCGGCAGCACTGGGTATGGATACGATGACGCCGCACGCGGCAGATATGAATCGTTGCTGGCGCGAATCTTTGGCGCAGAGGCCGCGCTGGCCCGGCTTTCGTTCGTCAGCGGCACCCATGCAATCGTTGCTACGCTGAGGGCCTGCGTTTCTCACGGCAAAACGCTGCTCGCCATTTCGGGCGCGCCGTACGACACCTTGCGAAATGCGATCATCGACGCACCCCACAATTTAGTCGCGCAAGGTATGCGGTACGGCGAGGTGCCGTTGCGCTCCGACGGCAGCATCGACGACCGAGCGGTAGTCGATGCCTTGCACGCCGACGTGGCAGCGGTCTTCCTGCAGCGTTCGCGCGGCTATGCGTCGCGGCCATCGTTGTGCGTTGATGCATGCGCGCAAGCCATCCGTGTGGTGCGCTCCCGCCTACCGGAGGCGCTCATCCTCGTTGACAATTGTTATGGTGAGCTCGTGGAAGAACGCGAGCCGACGCACGTCGGCGCTGATGCCGTCATCGGTTCCCTTATTAAGAATCTCGGGGGCGCGGTGGCGCCCGGCGGTGCTTACGTCGTTGGTAAGCAAACGATCATCGATAGGGTAGCTGCGCAGACCTATGCTCCCGGGCTCGGGTCCGCGTTGGGGCCGACCTTTGGCTTCGGCCGTCTCTTTTTTCAAGGGCTCTTTCAGGCCGCGCTGATCGTTGAGCAAACGCTGCGCGGCTTGGATTTTTGCGCCGCGCTGTTCGACGAGCTGGGGTTTTCGGTGCAACCCGCCGCCGGCGAACGCCGGACCGACATCGTTCAGGCCATTGCTCTCCAGGACGAAGAGCTGCTCTGCGCATTCGCGCGGGGATTGCAACGAGCGATGCCGGTAAATGCGCGCTTCGCTCCTGTCTCGGGCCCCGTTCCCGGGTACGGCGATGCGGTCATAATGTCGGCCGGCTCATTCATCTCGGGATCGACAAGCGAGCTGTCCTGCGATGCGCCTCTTCGCGAGCCGTACGAAATTTACGTGCAGGGCGGTGTGGTACTGGAGCATGCCATTATCGGTTCCATGTTTGCCGCTGATGCCGTTATGCAAGCGGTGCGAGCGTCTGCAGGCTTGCCCGGCCAAAGCCAGAAGGCCAACGGTGTCAGGAATTTTGGACGTGGTGAGTAACCAACAGAACCCTGCGCGGCGACACTTCGCTCGCGCGCGTGTTGATTTTCCGGTATCCTATTCGATTGTGGGACAAGAGGGTTTGCATGACGCCCGTGTTGTCGATTTGAGCGCCGCCGGTGTCCGCATTACGGACGCTACCGAACTCGAGCATGGCACCAGCATCGCGCTGCAGTTTTACCTGCCCAAGACTCGCCGGGAAATTGCTGTTGTCGCCCGCATCGTGTTGTCTTTTTTTGATGGGGCGGCCAAGCGGTATGCTCACGGCGTGGCGTTCACGCAAATCGCGAAAGACGACCAAGCGGCGATCGACCACTACGTGCACGATATTGCACGCTCGAAACTACACGGATTGTCGCGCTAGCTGCTTAAGCGGCGCTACCTCCGCCAAGAAACCCATAAAAGAAGTACTTGCTCCCGTCGGAGGTGGTTACCACGATGCGGGTTTCGTCGATGGTGGCCTCGGTTATGGACTTTCCTACCAAAGTGTCCAGTATCGACTGAGCTTGCATGAACTCCGCCTCACGCAAGGCGTCCGGCTCGATGTCAACAAGATCTAAGAGCTGGTCCACTTTATTTTCCATCACGCCCATTCTTGTATTCGCTGTCGGCTTTCTACCTAATAGTACATCGTCCGGCGGCACAAAAATTGTACTAGTCTGGTTAGGATTTTACGCACCAGGAGCCGCCCGACCGAGCAGTAGAAGGCTGCCCCGATGTACCTTCTGGAAGTCCTCGGCGGCCCCCTCGACGGGAAAACGTGGTCTTTCGAGCGCGAAATAACCATTGGGCGCGATGATTCCCTGGCCAACGCGTGTATCACCATCGACCGCTACATCTCCCGAAAGCACGCGCGTCTTTGGGAGAAAGGGGGGCGGCTGTATCTCGCGGATCTTGCGAGCAGGAACGGCACGAAGGTCGACGGCCGCCCCGTAAAAGGCGACGCCATGCTGCTGGTTGGAGCGCCATTCATGGTCGGTCGCACGCTGTTGCGTGTTATCAGATCTTAAAAGAACGTTCCAATCGGTGATCGTTCTTAAGACGCCGCAAGAGATGCGCAGCGCAATCGAGCGCATGGATCGTCCCCTTGGCTTTGTTGCAACGATGGGCGCACTTCACTCCGGGCATCAGTCATTGCTCGAGGCGTCCCGCGCCGAATGCAAGAGTACCGTCGCCTCCGTGTTCGTAAACCCCATGCAGTTTGCACCGGGTGAAGACCTCGAGCGGTATCCGCGCGAACCGCAGTCCGACCTGCGGTTGCTCGAGAAGAGCGGCATAAACGCCGTGTTTGCCCCCGAACCGGAAGCCATGTTTCCCGAAAAATTCTCGACCTCGATCGATGTTGGATACCTGGCAACGTGCTTTGAAGGAATTATTCGTCCGGGTCATTTCCGAGGGGTTGCTACGGTTGTCGTCAAGTTGTGCAACATCGTTGCGCCCAACGTCGTGTTTTTCGGTCAAAAGGACGCCCAACAGATCGCAGTGGTGCGCAAGCTCGTGCGCGAGCTCAACGTGGGCGTCGAGGTGCGGCTGGTTCCTACCGTTCGAGAAATCGACGGTTTGGCGTTGTCCAGCCGAAATCGCTACCTCACTCAGTCCGAGCGTCGGGCGGCACCCAGCTTATATGCGGCCTTGCAAGAGGTTTACTCGAAGCTCTTGGCTGGACGGTCACGCGCTGAGGCGCTTGGCGCCGGCAAAGAAGTGTTGCATCCAATGGCTCGGCTCGACTATATGGAGCTGGTTGATGCAGAAACGTTCGAAAGGTTGGAATTTTTGCGCCCGCCCGCCTTCATTATTGGTGCCGCAGCGTTTGGCACGACCCGGCTGATCGACAATATTTGGGTTGCAGCGTGAAGGGAGCGAGCATCTTGTTGGGTGTCTGCGGCGGAATTGCCGCGTACAAGGCTGTCTCGCTTACCAGCGCGTTGATTCAGAGCGGCGCGACCGTCGACGTGATCATGACCCGCAACGCGCTTCGCTTCGTGACTGCGCTGTCGTTTTCAGCGCTAACGCGGCGACCGGTTTATGAAACGCTTTGGGATAATCCGGATCAGATCCCGCATATCCGGCTCGTACGCGAGGCGGATCTCGTTGCGGTGGTCCCGGCGACGGCCAATCTTCTGGCCAAGCTTGCGGGCGGCGTTGCCGACGATTTACTGACCACGGCACTACTTGCCGCGCGCGTTCCCGTGTTGCTTGCGCCGGCGATGAACTCCGCAATGTACGACAACGCGGCCACGCAAGAAAACATTCGCATGTTGCGCGAACGCAATTACGAATTCGTCGAACCGGAACGCGGTTATCTTGCCGAAGGTGAACGAGGCATAGGCCGGCTTGCCGACGAGGAAACCTTACTGGCTTCCATCACCGTCACGCTCGAGCGGCGGCGCAGCTTGGAGGGTACTCGCGTTGTAGTTACAGCCGGGCCGACGCGCGAGGCGTTTGATCCGGTGCGCTACATTTCCAACCCGTCGACTGGCGCAATGGGGATCGCCTTGGCAAACGAAGCGCGGGCCCGCGGCGCGGAAGTGACCCTCGTTTTGGGCCCGACCTTACTCCCCGAACCGCCGGGAGTCACAACAGTGCGGGTTGCGACGGCGCAAGAGATGTATGAAGCGGCACTGGTCCACGCGG
>JALZBG010000246.1 GCA_030947645.1 Vulcanimicrobiota bacterium
ATGCACCTGGTACGCGAAATCAAGTGGGGTGCCGGCCGCCGGCATACTGAAAACGTCGCCGCGCGGAGAGAAGACGAACACCTGGCTGTCAAACAGATCCAGCTTCAGGCTTTCCATGAACATACGTGAATCACGCATGTCCTTCTGCCACTCAAGCAACGCGCGCAGCCACGACAGTTTGTTCTCGTATGGGTCAATCTTGCCGCCTTCCTTGTATCGCCAGTGGGCGGCGATGCCGTATTCGCCGGTACGATGCATTTGCCAGGTTCGAATTTGAATCTCTAGCGGCTCACCCGTTGGCCCGACGACGGTCGTGTGCAGCGATTGATACATGTTGGGCTTGGGCATCGCAATGTAGTCTTTGAAGCGTCCCGGCAGCGGAGTCCACAACGAGTGAACCACTCCGAGAGCGCCGTAACAATCTTTCACCGAGTCGACGATGATACGAATTGCGGTAAGATCGTAAATCGTCGAAAACTCGCGACCGGACTTCAATTTGTTGTAGATCGAGTAAAAGTGCTTGGGACGCCCCTGAATTTCAGATTGAATGGAAAGCTGAGTAAATTGTTCCTGTAATGATTTGATAACTTCGGAAACTGACGCTTCGCGTTGTTGACGAGTTTTGGCCACGCGTTCGACGATGTCGCGGTACGCTTCAGGGTCCAAATAGCGTAGACACAGGTCTTCCAGCTCCCACTTGATTTTCCAGATTCCCAAGCGGTGAGCGATCGGCGTATAAATATCGAGCGTTTCTCGGGCGATCGTTTCCTGTTTCGTCGCGGGCAAGCTCTCAAGGGTGCGCATATTGTGCAAACGGTCGGCAAGTTTAATGATGATAACGCGGATGTCTTTGGCCATCGCCATAAACATCTTGCGCAAATTTTCTACTTGCGCTTCTTCTTTTGATTGGTACGGGATGCGTGTCAGCTTAGTAACGCCCTCGACAAGCGAAGCAATTTCATCGCCGAATTCTTGCGCAACTTGCTCGCTGGTAATTGTCGTGTCCTCGACGACATCGTGGAGGATAGCGGCCGCGATGGTGGCCGGATCCATTTCCAAATCGGCAAGAATCTCCGCAACGGATAATGGATGGCCAATATACGACTCGCCGGAAGCGCGGAGCTGTCCTTTATGCGCGTCGTCGGCGACCTGGTAGACGCGCTTAAGCCACGACCCGTCGAGCGACGGGTCGTAGGTTTGCACTTTAGCTACCAGCTCTTCGACGACCATCACCATGATAATGCCATATTTGCGCTAGTTTGGGAAACCTAATAGGTAATAAACGCGGTGACGTCAACTCCCGGAATCTGGTAGCGTCCGCGCAGCTCCGCCAGCTCAATTAGGAAGGCAAAGGCCTCGATCCGCGCTCCCAGCCGTTCAAGGAGCTGGCGGGTCGCTTTGGCGGTGCCTCCAGTAGCGAGCAAATCGTCCACCACCACCACCCGCTGCCCGTGGCCGACCGCATCATCGTGAATTTCTAGGGAGTTCGTGCCGTATTCCAGGGCATATTCCTGAATGAACGTCTTGCCCGGCAATTTGCCCGGTTTGCGAACCGGCACAAAGCCGCAGCCCAGCGCATACGCAAGGGGTGCGCCCAGCATGTATCCTCTGGCCTCGATGCCGACTATATAGTCAAGCGGCTGGCCTCGGAAGCGGTCCACGAAGAGGTCGATGGCCGCTTTAAAGCCCGCAGAATCTTTCAACAGGGGGGTTATGTCCCTAAAAAGTATCCCGGGGATAGGGAAGTCGGGGATTGTACGCACCAGAGATTCCAATTTCACCGCAGGCAGCGTTCGTGGAACGGTTAGGACTGCCTTTTCGTTTACTAGTCCAGTAGCGTTGGTAGAAAGGATCTGCTATGAAACAAAAACTACTTGCAACCGCCCTTACGGCGGCAATATCCCTCGGATGCCTTGCTCCGGCGTTGGCCGATGGCGCGGCTAGCACACGCAATATTCTAATCGGCGGCGCAGCAGCTGCAATTGGCATCACGAACTACAATCACAAGAAACGCATTCGGCAAGCTGAAATGCGGGAACAACAGCGGCGTCAAGCAAATTACCGCTCGTGGTTCTATCGGCATTACGGGTACTATCCGACTGAAGCACAGTTTAGACAATGGTACTATCGTACGTATGGGGAGAACCCGCGGTAAGCGGCTAATCACGTAACGCACCTACATCAGCGTAACGATGAGTCGTCCGCCGCGCGCGGATGGCTCATTTTTTTTCCGCAGGACAATCGCCGGCGGCTGCTGGTAGCTGTTGCGCTCGCCGTAGCGCTGCACGAAAT
>JALZBG010000116.1 GCA_030947645.1 Vulcanimicrobiota bacterium
CTTTCAGACCGTCACATTAGTGAAAGTCCTGGCGGGCGATAAGACTAAAGCCGAGGTCGCCAAACTCACCAAGCAATATGGCAAGAAGAACGTCGGAACGTTCCTCACGGTTTTTAAGTTCGTGGTTGACGATTCCCTGAAGATTGTCACTGCTAAAAAAGTGGCGTTGCCAAAAACGCCCTCGCCGGATCCAACCGACGGTAAGGCTTTAGCCGCGGCGCTCTGGAACGCAGGAGTGACGCCGAAAAACGAGTTTAACGTGGAAGTAATGCTCGATAAGCTGGCTTCGCACCCGATCCATTCTCAAGTTATGCGAGACATCGACGCGAAATACGGCATAGCGGCTGATGCTACGTACCACGCAGCACTCAACCAGGCAATGCACGACCTTGCTTCGGTCTATGGCTTGCGCAACGGCATGGCAAAGATGTAACGTGGTCTTAACCATAAATTAACAAAGAAGCCACGCGCTCGCGTGGCTTCTTTGTTTTGTACGGTCACCGGCACAAGTAGGCTCAGCTACTGATCCGGTGTTTGTTGCCCAGGTGGATCTTGCGGATTCATCCCGCCCTCCTCTGGGGTCTGTTGATTATTCTCGAGACAACGCTAATTATACCCTCGGCGGAAGAGATTAAACAAGACTGACACAGCGATGTTTCACCATCGATAAGAGAGGCTCAGGACCAAGGCCAGCAAGAAGTTCACTCCGTGCGCGGTCCAGCAAAACCGGCATGGCATCCTCGTCACGAATAAGAGGCTATAGGCCAAGTACGCGGACATTGCAGCGGCTGCATAACTTGCAGCCAGACCCGCCGTGGACGGTAGCCTCGCGTGAGTAAAAAGAACGACGCAACTCAACCCAATGTAATATGTCATTCCCAACAATGCGTTTGGTACTCCCCGGACGGCACGGGCGCGCGGCGACTGTACGACGCTGGGTTCAGTGAGAAGGCCGCGATCGGAGCGAATGCCCTTGCGGTACATTAAAACGGAGGAATATAAGCCAATCACGCATAGTGCGCAAATGAGCACTTTGAGGGTCACGTGAAGTCCTTCATGGGGGCAGGGCGGCGTATTGCGGCGCTGGCGATCGTCATTGGTTCGTTCCTGTTAGCGGCGTTGGTCATTCGCTATCAGCCCGCGGTCGAACATTATATACGTTCCATCGGAGTACTGGCCTATCCGCTGGCGACGGTCATCTTCGTTGCGGTCGCGTCCGCACCGTTTTCCGTAACCGACGCGCTCGCCATTATGAACGGCGCGCTGTTCGGCCCACTTTGGGGTGCCGTGGTCAACGCAATTGGAATCGTCCTTGCGGCGATTGTGGGATACACCATCGCCGCACGGGCTTCTGCACTGTTGGATCTAGAAAAGGCCCTTGAGCGTCTCCCTGCTTGGGTAAAGCGCTTTCCTGTTGGCTCTCCCGCCTTTTTGCTCTCTGTGCGAGTCATTCCAGGCCTCGGTGGCACACTGGCCACGAGCGTTGCTGCAACGTTCAAAGTACCGTTGCTAGTGCACGTCTGGACAATGTCGGCGATTGCAATACCTCTTTGCACGCTGCTGGCAATCTTCGGAGATCGAGTCACGATTGCCGTTCACAGTTACGAGCATCGGGCACAAATCTACTACTTGAAGCATCGGCCGCATTTCCATCTGCACCACAGGCACGGTCGCCCGTGAACGTCGCGTTGGTGAACTTGCCTTCTGAGCTCGAGCGACTCTGTAATCGCGTTTCTGAGGCCGCCCGCGTGGGCATCGACACAGAATTTCATAATGAGAAATCTTATACCGCGCGTTTGATGGTGGTTCAGCTTGCGTTCGACGATGGCGTCGCCATCGTGGATGCGCTGGCGCTACGAGATCTGCGCTCCCTGGCGCAAGCTTTGAACGGCCGCACCGTGGTCGGGCACGCGCTAAGCAGTGACCTTAAAATCTTCGCCGACCGCTTTGGAACGGTTCCTTCGCGCGTTTTTGACACGCAGGTTGCCGCCGCATTTTGCGGTTACGGAATGGCGGTTTCCTTGGTCGAGCTCGTCAGGCGCGTCACCGGCGTCCAGTTGAAAAAGTCCCAAACGGTAAGCGACTGGAGTTCCCGTCCGTTTTCTGACCGTCAGCTAGAATATTTGCGTGACGATGTCGCCCATCTGCTCGAGCTGCACAGGCGTTTAGAAATTACTCTGAGGGCAACTGGGCGCTATGAGTGGGTGCTTGCGGAATGTGAAAATCTCGCCAGCATCGATCGCTATCGGACCGATCCCGCGCGGCTGTACTTGCGTATCCCCGGCGCCAATCGCATGAATCGCCGGGAGCTCGGTATTCTATGTGAACTTGCAACGCTTCGCGACAGCATTGCACGCGAGCGAGACGTGCCGGTAAAGTATGTGGTACCTGACGACGTTCTTGCGGGACTGGTGGCCTTGCGGCCGCATGAGGCCGAAGATCTGCAAGCGTTGCGCAGGCTGGATGCCGGTGTCAAAAAAGCTTTGGGCGCTCGAATTTTGGAAGCGGTGCGCCGCGGCGAACGTCTTGCCGAAAACGAATTGCCGGCGAAGCCCCCTTCACCGCTCGCAAATCAGCGCGATGGGTTAGTTTCCATGATGAACGTGGCCGTGAGCGCTGTTGCAGCACGGCATGACTTGCCTCCAGCGCTTCTCGTGCCGCGGCCAGCCTTAGAACGCGTAGCACGCGATCTGCCGAAAACACGCGCAGAGTTCGATGAAGCTCTGGGGCTTTCAGCCTGGCGTTTGCAGCTCATCGGGGATGCTGTATGGCGCCTTCTTTCCGGCGAAAGCGCATTACGCGTTGATGGGTATAGCGCAGGTTCACCGAGAATCTCCTGCGCATGACCATCCAACACGTCGATAGTTATTCGTGCGTAGAGAATTTACGCGTCGGCGATCGTGACTACACATACTTCCGCCTGTATGCGTTGGAGCGGGCCCGTCTGGCGAAACTTGAGAAGCTGCCATATTCGCTCAAAATTCTTTTGGAAAACCTCTTGCGGTTCGAAGACGGGCGAACCGTTCGCAAGGCTGACATCGAAGCGCTCGCAGGCTGGGATCCCCGCCATAAAGTGCAGCGCGAAATAGCCTTTCGACCGGCACGCGTTCTCTTGCAAGATTTTACCGGCGTTCCCGCAGTTGTCGACCTCGCTGCGATGCGCGATGCAATGGCCGCTATGGACGGTGATCCGAAGGTCATAAATCCGCTGCAACCTGTGGAGCTGGTTGTGGACCATTCCGTGCAAGTGGACCGTTTCGGAACGGCAAATGCGTTTGCGCAAAACGCCGAGTTGGAGTTTAAACGCAATAGGGAGCGATATGCGTTCCTTAAGTGGGGACAGCAAGCTCTTCAAAATTTCCGCGCCGTGCCTCCGGATACCGGCATCGTGCACCAAGTCAACATTGAGTTTCTCGCTCGCGTTGTTTTCGGTGCGGGAGGTGCCGGAATGGAATATGCAACTGACGCTCCGCAAGCATATTTCGACACCGCGGTAGGCACCGATTCGCACACGACGATGGTCAACGGCTTGGGAGTTCTCGCCTGGGGCGTCGGCGGTATCGAAGCTGAAGCGGCCATGCTTGGTCAGCCCGTTACAATGTTAATTCCGGACGTCGTAGGATTCCGCTTGGAAGGCGCGCTGCGTGAGGGCGTCACGTCGACCGATCTCGTTTTGACGATTACTGAGATGTTGCGAGACAAGGGCGTCGTTGGAAAATTTGTCGAATTCTACGGAAAAGGGCTTTCAAATCTCGGTGTGGCCGATCGAGTGACCATTGGAAACATGTCACCGGAATATGGTTCCACCTGTGCTATTTTCCCGATCGATCATCAAACGCTGCGCTATCTGCGTGTTACGGGTCGCAGCACCGAACACGTCGCGCTGGTAGAGTCGTACGCACGCGCACAAGGCGCCTTCCGTACCGAAGCCAGTCTGGATCCGGATTTCACCGATACTCTGGAACTGAATCTTTCGTCCGTGGAACCAAACTTAGCAGGACCGCGCCGACCGCAGGATCGGGTGCCGCTCTCGGAGGTAAAAGCCAGTTTTGCTTCGGCGCTCGCGGAATGGCAAGCCACCCGCGACGCCAAACCTGCTAGCGCGGTTTCGCGGCTGGAAAATGAGGGTGGCGGCGGAACGGCGGTCGCGGCCCGTCCTGGGATCGAAGTGGCCGACGGCTCTGTGGTCATTGCCGCTATTACGAGTTGCACGAACACCTCCAATCCTGCCGTAATGATCGGCGCCGGATTAGTCGCCAAAAAAGCCTTTGAAAAGGGCTTGAGGCAAAAGCCCTGGGTAAAAACAAGTCTCGCTCCCGGGTCCAAAGTTGTTACCGACTATCTCGAGAAAGCCGGACTGAACACATACCTCGACGCACTCGGTTTTCAACTCGTAGGCTATGGATGCACGACCTGTATCGGCAACAGCGGACCGCTGGCGCGCGAGATATCCGAGTCGATCTCTGAAAATGATACTATTGTCGCCGCCGTGCTATCCGGCAATCGTAACTTCGAGGGCCGCATTCATCCGCAGGTACGGGCGAACTACTTAGCCTCCCCGCCTCTGGTCGTGGCGTATGCGCTGGCCGGACGAATGGATATCGATCTGACAAGCGAGCCGCTGGGTTTGGGTAACGATGGGCAGCCGGTACATCTCCGCGACATCTGGCCGAGCAACGCCGAGATCAATCGCGTAATCGAAGAATCGATTTCCGAAGCGATGTTCCGCTTACGCTATACGGATGTCTTCACCGGGGACAAGAATTGGCACGAGCTGGAGGTTCCGGCGGGTGAACTCTACGTGTGGGATCCCGAATCTGAGTACGTCAAGAAGCCGCCGTACTTCTTGAGCATGCCGGCCGAGCCGGAAGCCGGAGCCGATATCCTTGGCGCCCGCCTGCTGGCAATGTTGGGCGATAGCGTTACGACCGACCACATTTCACCGGCGGGGAGCATTGCGAGGTTGAGCCCTGCCGCGAGGTATCTGATGGAGCGCGGTATCGATCCGGGTGACTTTAATTCCTACGGCGCGCGGCGCGGCAACCACGAGGTCATGGTGCGCGGCACGTTTGCCAACATCCGCCTGCGCAATTTGCTGGTTCCTGGTGTCGAAGGTGGGATGACGCGCCACTGGCCGTCGGGCGAATTGCTTTCCATATTCGATGCGGCGATGCGGTACGCGCAAGAACGCACACCACTGATCGTCCTTGCAGGGAAAGAGTACGGCTCGGGTTCGTCGCGCGATTGGGCCGCAAAAGGCCCGATGTTGCTTGGAATCAAGGCTGTCATCGCCGAATCGTTCGAACGGATCCACCGCAGCAATCTCATCGGCATGGGGATTCTGCCCCTTGAGTTCATGGACGGTGCCAATCGCACGACCTACGCGCTTACCGGCGAAGAGACGTACGACATTGTGGGCATCGAGGATGGCGTGACGCCGCGCATGCAATTGCACGTACGGGTTACCGACGCCCAGCGCGCCTCACTTTCTATGAAAGTCTTGGTCCGAATCGATACTCCCGACGAAGCAGAATACTACCGGCACGGCGGCATTCTGCAGTATGTCCTCCGTCAGTTGCGCGCCCAGTCTGCTTCCGCATAAAGCACCGTTCCAATGGAGAGCAAGACGATGCATCCTCCGAGCAGCGTCAGCCCGCCCAGTGTTTCCCCAAATAGGATCGCGGCCAAAACGGCGGCGACAACCGGTTCAAACAGTGTCGCAAACGAAATAGCGCTAGGCGAAAAAAAATGCAGGGAAACATTTATTGCGGTATGACCGAGCGACTGCGAGATCAGGGCCATTCCAAGAATCCCCAACCACGCCGTAGTGTTTGCCAAAACGGGTGGTCCCTGATGTGTGAGCAGTGCTGCGAGCGCTAATGCTACAGCCGCGTATGTGTAGGTACGGGTGACAATGTCACGCGTGGAGAGTTGCGACCGCACTTCCCGCACCAACATGAGGTAGGCAGCAATGGCAACGCTCCCACCCAGCGCTAAGCTATAGCCGGTAGATTCGTGGCCGGGAATAGGGACCCGCGTCGTACCTGAGTGCAAAACCATCGCAAGTCCGATTGCTCCGCAACAAAATCCAAGCCACCCCAGTCGCGGCAGCGTTCGCCGATGCACTACCGAGTCGTAGGCTGCAGTCCAAATAGGTGATGAGCAAACGAGCAGCGTCGAAACGGCGACGCTGGTAAATTGGAGCGACCAAACCCAGCCG
>JALZBG010000117.1:0-1140 GCA_030947645.1 Vulcanimicrobiota bacterium
ACCCATCTTTGCATGGCAAGTTATCGGGTCGCATCACAATCGACGGTGGCCGGAAACTGTACGTTCAATGCCGCGGCATCGGCACACCGATGGTAATACTGGAAGCTGGATTACGCGTCCGCTCGGATTATTGGAGCTTCAATAACGCGAAACCGCCCACGACGTCCGTCTTGCCCGGCGTTGCAAAATTCACGCGCGTCTGTACGTACGACCGGCCTGGAACGGTTATCGGTCCGGGAATACGGCAGCGCAGCCGAAGTGATCCGGTTCGCATGCCGCGCTCAGCCATGAGCGCAGTGGAGGACCTGCACCGACTTGCGGAAGCGGCGCACTTTGCGCGGCCGTTCGTTTTGGCCGGCCACTCGACGGGTGGGCTCATCATCCGCATGTACGCACACCGCTTTCCGCGCAACGTCGCCGGCATGGTACTAATCGAGGCCCTGCCCGACGGACTGGACCGGCATCTCACGCCGACGCAGTACGCAACCTTTCTTCGTCTCAACACAGAGAAGCAAAAAGGTCTCGAATCGTATAAGGGTTACGAGACGATTCCGTTCGAGCCGGCCTTCGCGGAACTGCGCCGCTTGGAAGTGCGCATGCCGCTTCGCCCCATGCCGCTGGCGGTTCTCTCACGGGGCCTCCCGGTAACCTTACCGACAAAAAGTATTCCGAAGGGTTTTTCGCAAGCGCTTGAAGGCGCATGGCGCGCGCAACAGAGGAGTCTCGTCAAACTGGAGCCCGGCGCCCATCAAATCATCGCCGCACGGAGCGAACACTACATCATGCTGGAGCAACCCAATCTCATTATTCGAGCAATCCGCGACATCGTCGACGCTGTGCGCAAGAACCCGACTCGCCCACGTTCCCGCTGACCTGCGAATCTTTATGACTATTGAAACGATGTTAAGGGTGCTTTCGCAGATCAGACATCGGCCTCTGGAACTGCTCTTTGCCATTCATGAAGCGAAACACGTTAGCGCACTACAGAAAGCGTTGACGTCCTTACAAGAGCATTCTGTCGGGCGCGACTTCGTATAAATTGCCGCTCGGCCAACTTTGGACCTCGCTGATGGCCCGCACGCTCGAACGCTCCAGATCGATCACCATCGGGATAAAGTTGGCGTCCAAATGGTTGAAGAG
>JALZBG010000117.1:1150-6216 GCA_030947645.1 Vulcanimicrobiota bacterium
GGTGATTTCGTTCGGGACCCGCGTGACGCTAGAGAGGGTTCCAAAGGTCAGCGCACCGTTATGCTGCATCACCGTCCCTGGATTGACGTCCCAACCGAGGGCATAGTATTTCTTTGCGTTGCGGTATTGCGGTATGTTCGGACGAGTGAGCATCGTGCGGACGGTTTGCGCTTTCAAGAGCTGCGTTCCGGTCGAACCGCCGACGGCATTGAGGAATCGCGTGAGGTCGATGGCGTTGGCGATCCAGCCGCCGTGCGCGTCGATTGCCGCACCATCGAAACCCCCGTACGAGTATGTATTCGATTCTAAAACATCCGGATAAATCGGCCAGGTTGGTAGCGCCAAGGGCCCGTCGAAGTAGTAAACCTCGTCGGGCAGGCGTGCCGCTAGTGTGGTCCGTGTCATCAGGCGCATTGACCCCGCCCGGATTCCGGCGGGGGTTAAGACGTGAGCCGCTATGTATTGGCCGTAGCTCTGTTGCGTTCGGTGTTCGATAATGCGACCGAGAATATTGTAGCCGAAATTCGAGTACGCGTACTTGGTACCGGGATCAAACGCTAACGGTTTGCCCATCATGTAGCGAATGATGTCGGTGTGCGTAGCCGGCGGTGGATGTCCAACAGCCGCGGCCGCCAGCCGCAGCGCGTCGAACTGCGGGTCGAACGCAGAACTGTTGAACCCGCCGCTGTGCTCGAGTAACTGCCGGACGGTGATTTCGCGAAGCCGCGGATCGACGGTGGCGCCTCCGGTTGGCGTAAGATCGGACAGGATGGCGAAAGCCTTTTCTTCCAAGCCGAGATGGCCGTCCTCGACGAGCTTCATGATCGCGACGGCGGTGATCGGCTTGCTCGAGCTAGCGATGCGAAAGCGTGCGGTCGGCGAAACGACCGTTCGCCGTTCACTGTCCGCGTAACCGAATCCGCGGGCGTAGACGAGACGTCCGCCCTTTGCGACAGCGCACTGGCCGCCGGGGACCTTGTATTTCGTAATGAAACTTGTCATGAAACGTTCAACCGGCTTGAGCTGCGTGACGCTGGTGCCGCTGGCGGGCATCGGTGCGGCGATCCCCGGTATCCGTCCTGAAGTGAGGGGGACAGCCGTTGCACCGGCTCCGACCAATAGGAAATGCTTTCGTTTCATGGCGTCTGTTTTTAGGGCTATCTGTGAGCATCTCCTTACCTCTCCGTCCAGTTTGACGCATGCGCCTGCCTATGTTACAGTGGCCCCTAAGGTCCGCCTAAGGCCGGCCAATTTTTTTGTGCCCGTTTTTACCGGCACGTTTTGAGGGGGTGTCGAGAATGGAAGTCCGTGTAGCTCCGGGAGAGACCATCGAGAGCGCGCTACGCCGTTTTAAAAAAGCCACCCAAAAAGCCGGCGTCTTAGCGGAAGCGCGCAAGCACGAACATTACGAAAAGCCGAGCGTTCGTCGCAAGAAGAAGTCTGCCGCCGCTCGCAAGCGCCGCGTTTAGGAGACAAGCTCCTCATGTCCCTTAAAGACCGCATCGCCTCGGATATGAAAGAAGCGATGAAGGCCAGAGATCAGTTGCGGGTTGACGCGTTGCGTTCAGCGCTGTCCGGATTCATTTATAAGAAAACCGAGTCCGGAGCCGGCGGGGAGCTTTCAGACGACGATCAGTTGGACGTCGTGCGACGGCAGGTCAAACAACGCAACGATTCCATCTCTGAGTTCTCCAAAGCCGGACGCATGGAGCTGGCGGAAAAAGAAACCAGGGAACGGGATATTCTGCAGGAGTATCTGCCACGGCAAAAATCGGCGGACGAAATTCGCACGATCGTGCAAAAGGCAGTTGTCGACATTCCCGCAGGGGCGCGTAATCAAGGCGCCGTGATGAAGGCCGTCATGCCGCAGCTACGCAACCTCGCAGATGGTAATCTCGTTCGCAAGATTGTCAACGAGGAGTTGGTATAGGATCAAGGTCCGAGGCTCGCTTGCAACTTTGTCCTAAGGGGCAGGTAATCTAACACATGGCTGGATTGCGGCGGACCAGGGTCATGGTTGCGTTCCTTATGCTCGCGACCGGCCTTGCCGGCGTGGCCCGTGCCGCTGCGGATCGCCCTGCGTTCACAGGGACCTCCGTGCTGGTCATCCCCATACATGGAACCATCGACGAAGGCATGGCGCACCTCGTGACACGCGCCGTCGAGTCCGCGCAACGCGATGGGACATCGGCGATTATCTTGGATGTGAACACGTTCGGCGGCTTAGTAAGTTCGGCGACGGAAATTCGCGATGCGCTCCTAGCTTCTCATGTGAAGACAATCGCGTACGTTTCAGAACGAGCCTGGTCGGCCGGAGCGCTGGTGACGTTGAGCGCGCAACGCATCGCGATGGCTCCGGGATCGAGCATCGGTGCCGCTGAACCAATTCCGAAAACCGTAAAGACCGTTTCCGCATTGCGCGGAGAGTTTGAATCGACAGCGGCACGCAATGGCCGCGATCCTCGCATCGCTGCGGCCATGGTCGACGTGAACGCGGATGCACCCCAGTACAAGAAAACCGGATCGATCCTGACCCTTAAAGCCGGGGACGCGAAGCGCGCCGGAATCACCGACAGCATCGACCCGCAACTCGCGGACGTTCTACGCGAGAATCATCTTGCCAACGCGACCAGCCACACCGCGCAGTACACCTTCGGCGAACAACTCGCCCGATTTGCGACGAGCCCCGAAGTGAGCGGACTGCTCTTGACCCTGGGCATGCTGGGGCTGCTCATTGAAATGCAGACGCTGCACGGGATAGCCGGCGCAATCGGGATTGGCTCTCTCGCTCTATTCTTCGGGACGCATGTATATGCGGGCTTCAGCAATGGACTAGTCATCATGCTGGCGGTGCTGGGTGTACTTGGCATTCTTTACGAATTGCATGTGGTGCCCGGACACGGTGCCCCGGGGATATTGGGCGGGATAGCGTTGCTCCTTGCGGTGTTGCTCGCGTTTGGTGTGCCGTTCTTCTTCGTGGCGGTGCAGTCAATTGCGATGGCAATCGTATTGACGGTGATCTTTTTCTGGCTGGCTACGAAGGTCTTTCCGGAGAACGCCTGGATGCGGCGCTTGACATTCGCCGGCGCACAGGGAGCCGAGTATGTCACGAGTTCTGACTTCTCGGCGCTACGCAACGGTTCGGGCGTTGCGGCGTCGTTCTTGCGCCCCGCTGGTATCGCGAGCATCGACGGTAAGCGCGTGGATGTTTTGACCGAAGGCGACTTTATCCCGGCCGGCACCCCGATTCGAGTGACGCGGGTTGAGGGCGCGCGCATCTTTGTCGCTCCCGTGCATTTTGGCGCTCGGAAGGAGTAAGGCTTGTTTGTAACGTTGGGGTTTACGATCGTGTTTTTCATCGCGATCGTTTTGTTTTTTGTCTTCCTGTATTATTTTCCGATCGGTTTGTGGATCCGAACCATTGCGGCCGGCGTGCCGCTTTCAATCGGGGCGCTGATCCGCATGCGCTTGATCGGCATCCCACCTGGGCTTATCGTGACCAATTTGGTTCGCGCGCGCAAAGCCGGCCTACCCCTCACGGTAGACCAAATGCAATCGCACTTTTTGGCGGGCGGCAACGTCGAAAATGTGACGCTGGCTATGATCGCCGCCCAGCGGGCGCAGATTCCGCTCGAATGGCAGCGCGCAGCAGCCATAGACCTCGCAGGCCGCAATGTGCTTGAAGCGCTGCAAACATCGGTCAACCCAAAGGTCATCGAGACGCCCACATTTCAGGGCGTGGCGCAAAATGGCATTCAGCTCAACGTCAAAGCTCGTATCACGGTGCGCAGTAATTTGGACCGTTATGTCGGCGGCGCCGGAGAACCGACCATCGTGGCGCGTGTGGGCGAAGGCGTCGTTTCGGCGGTGGGCGCTGCCGTCGATCACAAGGAAGTTTTGGAATACCCGGATCGCATATCAAAGGCGGTGTTAGCAAAAGGCCTCGATGCGGGAACGGCGTTTGAAATTGTCTCGATCGACATCGCCGACGTTGACGTCGGGAAAAATATCGGGGCCGAATTGCAGACCTCGCAAGCAGAGGCTGACCGTAGAATCGCCCAGGCGAAGGCCGCCGAGCGTCAATACGCGGCCCAGGCCGGCGAACAAGAACAGAAAGCAGAAACCCAAGCGATGCGCGCTCGGGTTGTCGAAGCAGAAGCCAGCATTCCGCAAGCCATCGCCGACGCGTTTCGCAACGGAAACCTGGGCGTGATGGATTATTATAAACTCAACAATATCAAAGCCGATACGGAAATGCGCGGAGCAATTGGCGGAACGGTAGGCAAAGAAGACACACCGCCGCCGGCCCCGGGCAAACCATAAAGGAGGCTGTCCGTGGATGAGCTGATTGGCCTTGCACTGCAAGCCGCGGCGCGAAGTGCGGCGGCAAAACGAGAGCCCGCGGGTTCCGGCGCGGGGGGTATTCCCGGCGAACGGTATGAGCGGGTACTCCGCGCAATGCGTGCTCCGCAAGGAGCCGCTCCTGCGGCAGTTTCAACCGTGGCGCCGGCGCAGCCCAGGCCGATGCCGCTTCCGGTCGTGCCCGCGGCGCCGACGATTGTTGCGCCGGTTGCCTCACGACCTGCGGGGCTAGGTGAAATGTTCCGGGATGGGAAGACTTTGCTACGTGCGGTAATTGCAGCCGAAGTGTTGGGCCCGCCGCGCGCGTTACAGGAGAGCTTCTACTGGCGGACGTCACGACCGAACGAACCTTTCAACTCACCGGCCTAGCCGATCATCTCCGATTCTTTGGACAATTCGATCAAAATCTCTCGGCGCTCGAGGCTACCCTTCCGGTCATTTTGCGCGTCGAGGGCGATCGCATTGTAGTCAGCGGCGAGAACGGCGCCGTTGCGGCTGCCGAGCGCATCTTGGACCGCATGTTACAAGCAGCCGTCGCCGGCGCGCTTGTGACTCCAGATGATGTGGCGCTGGCCGCTCGCGACGTAGGCGAGAACAGCGCCTGGGCCTCCATTCCCAAAACACTGCACACCACACAACGAGGGAAAGAAATCCGTGCAAAGACGGCCGGCCAACGGGATTTTGTCGCGTCGATCGATGCGAAC
>JALZBG010000118.1 GCA_030947645.1 Vulcanimicrobiota bacterium
CCACACCATTTGTCAGACGCAGCGACATACCCGGCAGAAAAGGACGTTTTTGCGGTGTCAGAATCAGCAATGGATCGTGCGCGGCACCAACCGCGAAAGAGGAGGTGGTGATGGCGCGCTGTGTAGCAGCCCTTGCAATGTTGCCATGCAATGCAACTCGTGCATCTGCACGAAAGCGCCGGGAATTCGGCTCAAGGGTAATTGTTCGCTCAAATCGCGCACCGGACGGTAACACATCGGGAGCATCGTAAGTGAACCGTACCACCGCGCGCTTTCCGCTTTGAAGAATCCTGGCGGTATACGGCCGATTGAACATTCCCGCGGGAAACGTGTGCGTGTATTTTGCAATGTAGTCGCGGCTGGAGGGCTTCATCTGCAGCGCCACGTCGTCACGCATTGCGCCGACGGTCGTGAACACATTGGTGCCCGAGCGCTTGTCCTCGAAGACGAACGCGCGCGCCCCTGCATGTGGCGCAACGATAATACGCACGCTTTCGTTCTCCATAACGATTGATTGGCTGCCTTCTTCGTACACGTCAGCGGCGTACGCAACCGCTCCGCGTTTGTACGAACTGCGAAAACTCGTCCACAGCGCAGCATCGGATCGAACGGGCAGAGCCCTGCGTCCCGACGTTGGCTGAACATCTTGGTGGGCAGTGCGTTGTACCGGCGGCGGTCGGGGATCGCCAAGGGGGAGAAGCACTGCGCTGCGCGGGCCGACGAACAGTGACCGGAGTATCGTGCGATAGGTTCCATCGCGTATCGCGACGTTGGAAGCCCGTAGCGGTGCGTCGGCATAATTGACGACATCCAGGAATCGTACGTTTGCTGTTGAGCCATCGCTCAGCAGCGTAGCGTTGGTTACACCCGAAACGCTGCGGTAAGCGTGCGCTTGCGCAAGTAATTGGTCGGCTTGAGCGGTTGCCGCCGGACCGCTCGCGTCGCCGAAGCTCCTTTGAGTGAAGACACTCCCGCCGGTTTTTCGGTACTGTGCCAGTGTAAGCTGGGCACTACCGATTATCCCGGCGAGCTCGGGAGCCGGTGCGAGCAGCAGCGGATACCGCTTTAGCACCTCCGGCGTCAAAAACCGCAGGTCGACGAGGTCACATGTTAGTTCGGCGGCCCGGCACCACTGCTGCGCGGCAACGGTCCGCGCCGCAAGCTCGGAGACTGCGGCATTGTTCAGCGTTTTGTCGTCGTATGCGCTCGCGAGCCAAATTATTGCCGCGTCTGCCACGCGGTGCGTGGTCGCTAACAACCGCCCGTAAGAGCGAACGAGCTGCCCGAACGATTGCGTTGGAGCATAGCGCGCGCTTTGCGTTCGTTGCAAGGTTACGGCGGCTTCCCAGGTGTAGAACGCGTTTGCGAACGGCGCCTCGTTCCCGGATGGATACAGCGTATCTTGCACCGGAAAGTTCACGATGCCATGCGCACCCATCCCGAGCATAGTGTGCAGCGCTAGGGTGGTGTTGGAAGGGTCCGTTTCACGAGCCCGCACGTCGTCGGGCGGCGCCAGCCATCCGGCCTGAAACTCGCTGACCATGACCGGCTTCTCCGTTTGAGTCTGCAACAGTCCGGTGGAAAATTCCAGTTGCGAGCGATCGTGTTCGCCGATTGCAAACGCCTCACTTTGATACCAGTTTCCCCACGCCCAGACCGGTGCTGAGGCGGTGACTTTCATCTGATAGGTATTGATAAACAAGGGAATGGTCGGACCCACCGCACTTCGTACGATGGACGCTAGCGCTTTGAGGTATGCGTGGAAATGTGGCGCGGGCCAGGTCTGGTTATCGAGATAGGCGCCTTGGTCGTCATCGAGCGCAATCGCAAGCACATCATTCCCCCAGGGTGCAACCTCGCGCAAAACCCGTCGCAGCCAGCGCGAGGCATAGTGCATATGCGTTGCATTGTGCATCCATTCCGCGGCGGCGTCGTCGGAATGTGCGTTTTGTAAAGTCGCGGTGGCCGGATATCGGCCCTCCAAAATATCGTGCAGCGGCATGTTATATTCTGAGCGCCGCAACAGCCAAGCGGGGTATCCCCCATTGCGCCACTCGTTGCGTATCACGGGCCCGGGACGGACGATCGTTTTGAATCCGAGGGTATGGATTATCGAGAAAAGCCGGTGCAAATCACGGCGAGGGCTCGTGCGTCCGGTGAAATCATAATCTGCACTGCGCACTTCGTGCCAATTCCAAATAAGATACAGATCTATGGTGTTAATACCCAGTTCTTTGTATTTGAGCAATGAAGCTCGCCACTGTGAACGCGGCAAGCGTTCGTAAAAGAATGCGGCACCGTAAGGAAAAAAGGGCTTACCGTCCACCGTGAAGACCGGATAGCCGTTGCGCGTAACGACGGCGCTGCGGCCCAACTGGCTTGCAGATGTGCGCCCGGCGGTCGCGAGAACCATAAGGGCGACGACCAAAGTTGCGCTCTTGAGAGCGAACGGCCAGGTGCCTTGCAAGCGCGCTGTTATGAAGTAGGCGATTAGACCAAGAGCCAACGTGCCGACGCCAAAGACGATCGCTTTTATTCCGGCGTTGTAGAACGCGAAAGCCCAACCGAAAAGTGCAACGAGCGCGGGAAGGGGGAACACCCACATTTTGAATGGTGTCAGCTCGCCCCGCAAGCGCAGATAAAAGAGCGCCAAAACCTGCGCGATTCCCTGGATGAGGACAATTCCCGTCGTCAAGTACGTGATGACATCAGTCAGCGGCAGCAAGGCGGCCGGTAAGGCGAGACCGCCGATAACCAGGAGCGACACGTACGGAAACTGACCACTGGGATGAAGGCGTTCAAAGGCTGTAAAGAACGCGCCGTCGCGCGCGGCGGCGTAGGGTACGCGCGACGCTCCGAAGAGGTTTCCGAACAGCGAGCCAAGGGCGGTGATCAGGATCAAGCAAGTCACGATGCGCGCGGCCGGCGCACCCCACGTTGTAAAAACGAGCGTCGCGGCGAAATACTGAGCCGAGTTCGGAACCGCTCCGGGCGCTGCTCCGACAAGATCTTGCCACGGCATAACGCTCAGCGCGCCGATCTGCAGAGCGATGTACAACGAGGCGACGATTGCGATCGAGATCAGGATAGCGTGTGGAATCGTCCGGTTGGCATCGCGAACCTCCTCACCAATCAACGCCGCCTCGCTGTAGCCGGCGTAATCATATAAGGTAATGATCAGTGCCTGTCCGAGCCCCGCAACGAAACCCCAGCCAAAGCCCGAAGACGGCCCGAGGTGAAAGGCTCGCGTGAAATTCGCGTGCGGCAGCGTGGCCGCGATGATAATAACTAACGTAAGGATCGCTGCGATGCTGAAGCCGACGCTAAGCCGGGAAACAAACGTGATACGCCGGTACAGGAGGGCGATCGTCAGGACCCCGACGATAACGGCAACAAGATCGTGCACCACCGGTGACCTAGCGATGATGGGAAAAAAATACCCCGAATAGTTGGCAAAACCAATGTATCCGCTGGCTAAGATCAGCGTCGCGAAGAGAATGTATTGCCAGTTAAACAAAAAGGCGAGCAGCCTGCCCAGCCGCTGCGCCCCGAATGCTTCGCGCAAGTAGACATATGTGCCACCCGCTCCCGGATAGCGTGAACTGAGCGCTGCCCATACTAGGCCGTCGCACAGAGCGACGATTGCCCCGGCGACCCAACCGGCTAACGCCAACGCCCCGTGCAAATACGAGAGCACCAACGGCAGCGTGATCAACGGACCAATACCGATCATTGTTATAACGTTGACAGCGACTGCCCCGCGTAAGCCGACGCCTCGTAGCATGCGGCGTTCTTCGGTGAGGTCCAACTCGGGCCTTGTGCGAAGGCATCAGCATGAACGCAACAACGCAATCGCAACTGGCGCGACTCTTAGGGTTGCACGGAAACCTTCACATCGATTTTTTGGAGAGTGCAGCGCTGGCGAACAATCCGTTGCGTGATCCTGTGCGACGACCGCTCGTCGTATATACTCCACCAGAGTACGATCCGCAGGGATCTCGGAGATTTCCGGTTTTGTATTGCCTGCATGGATACACCGGTGATGCGGCGGCTCTAGTGTCCGCACGTCCATGGGAAACAAACGTCGTGCAGTGGGCCGACCGTCTGGTTTGCCAGACGCGAATGTCCGCCGCGATACTGGTGATCGTCGACGGTTTCACGCGCCTGGGAGGATCGCAGTACATGGATTCCATCCACAACGGCGCGTATGCCACATACACGGTGCGCGATGTCGTCAATTACGTCGACTCGAACTATCGTTCGATTTCGGCCGAAGGGGGTCGTGCCGTGTTTGGAAAGTCGTCCGGCGGCTACGGCTCAATGCACTTAGTTATGATGCATCCCGGCGTCTTTGCAGCGTTCGCTTCGCATAGCGGAGATACGTACTTCCCAACATTCGTCCGCTCGTTCGCCGAGGCGCAGCGAACGCTCGAGAGGTATGCGGGCATTGAACCGTTCGTGCAAGCTTTTGAGCGAAAACCAAAGCGCTCGCCTTCGGAATATACGGCGATGGAAATGCTCGGCTACACCGCTGCTTACTCGCCCCGGCAGGCCAAGGCGTTTGAACTTGATCTGCCATTTGATCTTAAAACGGGAGAGTTGCGCGAAGACGTGTTTGCACGGTGGCTGCACTGGGATCCCGTTACGATGTGCTTAACCAAGCGGGCGGAACTCGCAAGATTGCGTCTGCGTTATCTCGATTGCGGCCGTCAGGACGAGTATGCGCTCGATCTAGGAGCCCGAATCTTTACCCAGCGCGTCCGCGATCTTGGCCTAGCAGTACGTCACGAGGAGTTCGACGATGACCATCGCAACGTTGGATATCGCTACGAAGTATCGTTGCCCGCATTAGTCGCGGCTTTGGAGAAAGAATGAAACGGTTTCTGCTTTTCGCGCTGACGGCGTTTGCGTTTTTGCTCCTGGCTCCGGCGATTGCCGACGAAGTTCCAGCCGTCGATCCACACGGCTTGACGTATGAAGACGCAGCCATGCATTTCACTGCTCCCAAAGAGTACCAGCGGTTACAAGCCCCTCCTGCTCAGAATTCCGGCAGCTTGTCTACCGTCGCCATCTTCGCGAAAAACCCCGGGAGGCCGGAACAGCGCACCATCATGATTGCGGTCGAACCCTATGAGGGGACTATCGACGGTTTTGAATCGAACTCAGAAAACGAATTGCGAACCCAAATCGAAGGGGTGTTCGTGGATCATAAGACCCGCATCGTGCTGGCGAACGGCATGCCCGCGTGGTGGCAGAAGGTGTCGTTTGGCGAGGGGCTTGGGCAAACGTACCGGCGGTATGGTTACGCAGCGTTTGATGGCCAACGTGGAATCATGGTCTCGATCACCGGACGCCTTGGCGAACTATCGGAAGAAGAAGCAAAGTCAGCGCTGAGCGACCTTTCGATCGTGGTGTATCCCAGCGGCCGTTAACCGGCTACCGCAAGATGTTCGCTTGCAGCGAGCGCGTCGCCTAAATCGCCGAGCAAATCGTCGATATCTTCGATGCCCACCGAGAGGCGCAACAATCCATCAGTTATCCCGCGCCGTTCTCGTTCTTCCTTTGGTATTGAACCGTGAGTCATCCGCGCGGGGTGAGAGATCAGCGACTCCACGCCGCCAAGGCTTTCCGCTAAGCTGAAAAGCTTTGTGCGATTGGCAAAGTCGATCGCTCGCTGTTCGGGCCCTTTGAGTGTAAACGAAACCATGCCGCCGAAGCCGCTCATCTGACGACGCGCCAATTCATGTTGTGGATGCGAGCGTAAGCCCGGATAGTGAACTCGCGAGACCCCATCGTGGCCTTCCAAAAACTCAGCGACCGCTTGCGCATTGCGCTCGTGTTCGCGCATGCGTAGCGCAAGAGTTTTCGCACCACGCATGGTGAGCCAGGCGTCCATGGCTCCCGGGACACCGCCCACCGTGTTCTGGTGAAACTTTATGCGGTCAGCATGGTCCTTGTTGCTGGTCACGGCAACACCGCCGATAACGTCACTGTGACCTCCGATATATTTGGTCGTCGAGTGCACTACAATGTCGGCGCCCAATGAAAGCGGCTGCTGAAAATAGGGAGACGCAAAGGTATTATCCACGACAACGATCTGCCGCGAAGTGCGCAATGCGCGCAACGCAGCGATGTCTACGAGCTTAAGCAGCGGATTG
>JALZBG010000247.1 GCA_030947645.1 Vulcanimicrobiota bacterium
CCGCGCCAACTGCATCGCTACACTTTACATGGGAGATCCTGGAGTCGATCCAAGCGCGGGGAGTACAGATAGCAAAAATCATCCTCAACGTTGGTTTAGGAACCTTTGCGCCAATTGCGGCCGAAACGTTCGACGACCACCCCATGCATTGCGAGTATTACTCGATCGGTGGAGTCACGGCCCGGGGGGTGAATCGCGCCAAAGAAGAAGGTCGCCGGGTTATCGCGGCGGGCACGACGGTAGTTCGCGCACTGGAAGCATGCATGGCCCGCTACGGAGAGCTGCGACCGGTAGATGACGAAACTAATATCTTCATCACGCCGGGACACCGTTTCGCGGTCGTCGACGGGCTTCTGACTAACTTTCATCTCCCCAAATCAACGTTGTTGCTCCTGGTCAGCGCCTTCGCCGGACGCCACACCATCCGCAACGCGTATCAAGAAGCCATCCGCCACAACTACCGCTTTTTCTCTTTCGGTGACGCCATGTTCATCCAACCATAACCGACGTTACGCTGACCCCTCCCAACGGCAGTTGTCATGCTGAACTGATCGAAGCACGGGCAGTCCGCAAATGTCATTGCTGACTGAATCGAAGCTTGCTCCTCGCCTCGCTTTTATCAGCGTAAAAGGCGTGGTCTCCAAGGATAGACATTCACGAAGTTTTCGTCTATACTGAGAGCCAGGGGGACCTTTATTTGAGCGCCGTGGCCGTCCAGCGAAAAAATCGAATTGCCGCCCGGACGGGCAGCGAGCGGCTGTCTCGGCCCGCGCTGGAGACATTCTTTCACATTACCGATCTTTGGAAATTATCCGCCGCCGACCGTCAGAAGCTATTGGGCGTTCCGTCGTCGACGTACTTTAAGTACCGAGCCAGTCCTGGCCAGGCGCGGTTACAACGCGATACGCTGGAACGCGTTTCGTACATCATTGGAATCTACAAATCCATTAACATTCTGCTGCCCCGCGCCGAAGCGGCGGACAATTGGGTGCGCCGCGCTAATGCGGTGTTCCACGGCCGAAGCGCACTGGAAGTCATGCTTGGCGGGAACGTGGGGGATTTGTACGCGGTGCGCCATTATCTTGACGGCGAGCGTGGTTGGTAACCCGGCTCGCGTGGCGGCCGTCGTACCGAATCATCCCCTCCCGATACCCGTACGTCACGATCTACGACCGTGTGTCTGATTCGCGCGATCTTGAGGCCATCATTGAGATCGAGCAACTGACCAATCCGAGGGTGCGAGTCCAGTCGGGAAACCTTGCCCTCATTCGACCTGAAGATCGCATTGCGGGCCCAGGCACCACGCCCATTATGGCGAGCTTCGCTTACACGAGGTCCAGCCGTTTCAGCGACGGCACATTCGGCGTATACTATGCAGCGCATTCTGAACAAACCGCCGTCGCCGAAACGAAGTACCATGCGGAGCGGCGCCTGCGCGCGACCAACGAGCCGAGCATCGATCTAGACATGCGAGTGTATACCGCAACAATCAAAGGCAAGTTCGACGATGTTCGAAAGAAGACGGGCCGTTCAAAGCTGTATGATCCCGATTCATATGGTTTTTCGCAGCTCTATGGCATAAGACAATACCGAGAGAACGCGGTTGATGGAATCGTCTACCGCAGCGTTCGGGATTCCGCCGGCGAATGCTTGGCGGCGTTTCGCCCACGCCTGGTTACAAACTGCGTTGCAGCAAAGTATCTGCAATACCGCTGGAACGGTGAACGAATAATCCACGTCGCCGAGATCGGCTTGCGAACGCGACCTCCAGCTGACGCAATCGGTCTAAAGAATGGCTAGGTGTGGGTTTTTGTTCGGCCCACTGAATTGAGAAAATCCTAGTCCTGAGATCGGACTCGAGATCGAAGAATGCATGAGCTTGAGCGTCGTCAAGGTTGACTTCGGTGCCATTGCCGACGGTTCCGATGGTTGTTGCGACGCCGCAGGACGCCACCGTAATTTCGTCTTCCGGACCATCAAGATAGAGAGCCGTTGCCGGATGCATCCTGGCATCGAAGAACCGATCCCTTTTCAGGACTGACAACACATCATAAAAAGTCTTGAGAGGTTCCACTGCTTTGTATTTGCCACGGAACTTGGTTGCGGCTCTGGCGTCCAGAAACGCGTTAGCGTGTGTTCCCACAGCTGGAATATTTTTATACAGCACTGCTTCAAATGTGAACGAGGGATGGGCCAGCCCTACCAAAGCGTACTGCGTAATTTTGATGTAGGTAACATCCTCG